>NZ_JBNAIZ010000015.1:0-34709 GCF_052047875.1 Candidatus Pelagibacter sp. HIMB1521
TTTAAAATTATTAATAGTAAATTTGAACTTAAATTTTTAAAAATTAAAATTGAAGTTGAAGCAAATCCAGTAAAAATTTTATTAAACAGCAAGTAAAAGTAAGTAATATTTTTTTTTAAATCCAAAGTAATTACATCCATTCCTTTAAGATTTGTTTCTGTAATATACATTCTTATTTCCATTGGTTCAAAAAAAGTTAATCTTACTGCATGAATATTCATATAATCTAGATTTTTAATTAATAAAATAAAAATTGAAATTGTGAAAAAAGTTATTGAGGTAAAAATTAAATTTTTGTTAAGTACATTTTTTAAATTTCTAAAAATGTAGTATATGTAACCATTAAGAAGAATTAATTGAGAATATAAAAATATAATTGAAAATTTTGCATGTCTATGAATTATTATTGGATAAAAAATGCAATATAAAATAAATATAAGAAGAACAAGACTAATCCAAATTTTCAAATTGTTTTGATTAAGATTTTCTGTCTCATGTTTAATAAAATATGCTGATGAAATTAATAGAGCAAATAAAAATAGATAAGATTGAACTTTAGTAAAAATAGCTAATAAAAAAAAAATTATAAATAAAATAAAAGATAATTTTTTTTTATCTTCTGAAAATTTAATTAAAAAAAAAAATGATATAAAAATTAATGTTGAAACTAATATGTCGACTCTTGCATGTGATAATTGTTGTACCATTCCAGGTGAAAACATAAATATTAAAACTAAAATAAAAGATACAACTGAATTTTTTGATAAATTCTTAAAAATACAAAATGCTGTTATTAAGGTTGTGTAAATAACTAATAGATTGAACCATCTACCCGCAAAAATTAAGTTCTCTAACTTTTCACTAAAATATATACCGTTATTTAAATCTTGAATATTTGAAGTCTTTAAAATCTCAAATAAATTAAGTATTTGAAAGAATTTGTATTCTAAAAAAAAATAAAAAAAGCCATAAGCATCAAATTCAATTCTTTGATTTGAGAGAATTAACAGAACATTATAGGGCCAAAGTATCTCTGAATCTATATAGTGTCTCCAATCACCGTGTATATTAGCAAAAAAAAGCACATATGAAAAAAATATTATAGAAATTAAGATTATGTAAATACTAGATGACTTAAAATTTGATAATTTTAATTTAAATTTTTTGATCATATTCACCTATTTTCCCAGTTTTTTTTAACAGGTTGTCAATAAACGTGAAGATTTCCTTTTTTCTTTTATTTGATGTTGGGCTTTCTGTTACAATTACTAAAGATGGTTTATTTGACGATGCTCTTATAAGTCCCCATGAACCGTCTTCGAAAGAAAATCTAATTCCATTTACAGTTAAAATGTTACTAATTATTTGTCCATCTATCTCCGTTTTATTATCTTTAATTTTTTTAATTTGCTTAACTAGTTCTTCAACCACTAAATATTTTTCTTCGTCTTTACAGAAGGGAGCCATCGTTGGTGTTTGAAAAGTATTTGGTAACCCATTAATTATTTCACTCATATTTTTATTTTCATTATCTAATAAATGACATACATGAATTGCTGAATTTATACCATCGTCATAACCATACCCAAAAGGTTGATTGAAAAAGAAATGACCACTTTTTTCAAAACCTGCTAGCGCTTTTTCTGTGTTAACTTTACGTTTAATATGGGAATGACCTGTTTTCCAGTAAATTGTTTCACAATTGTTTTCTAATAAAATTTTGTCTTTTGAGTACAAACCTGTTGATTTTACATCAACAACAAATTTAGAATTTTTATGTTTAGTAGATAAGTTTCTTGCTATCAGTAAACCAATTTTATCAGAGAATATTTCGTTACCTTCATTATCAATAACACCAACTCGATCTCCATCACCATCAAAGCCAAAACCTATATCGGCATTATTTTCTTTAACCACTTTAGCGATCTCATGAAGCATTTCTAAATCTTCTGGATTAGGATTATATTTAGGAAAATTCCAATCTAAGTTACAATCTAACTCTATTACCTCACACCCAATACCCCTTAAAATATCTGGAGCAAAAACACCTGCAGTTCCGTTACCGCAAGCAACTACAGCTTTAATCTTTTTATTAATTTTGTTTTTATTAATCAGGTCATCTTTATAAATTTTATCAAAATCTTTTATTTCCTTTTCATTTCCATCACCTTTTGTAAACTTTTCATTCAATGTTATTTCTTTTAATTCTCTCATTTCTTCAGGCGCATGAGTTAAGCCTTTTTTGATACCCATTTTTACACCAGTCCAACCATTTTCATTATGACTTGCTGTAACCATAGCAACTGCATCTGCATCTAAATTAAATTGTGCAAAATAAACCATCGGAGACAATGAAAGACCAATATCTTCTATATGACATCCTGTTGACTTTAATCCTCTTTTAAGTGAAGTTTTTATTTCTTCACTGTAAGATCGGTAATCATGTCCAACAATAATTCTTGGATGATTTTTTTTGGTATGATTTTTTATTTGTGTCCCAAGTCCTTTGCCAAGATTCTCTATACCCGCTGAGTTTATGTCTTTTTCATACAACCAACGGGCGTCATATTCTCTAAAACCATAAGGATCTATTTTTAAATTTTTACTCATTTATCCACTACTTACTCTTTTTATGTTAATTTCTTTAAAAAATTTTATTTTTTTATTGATAATCATATTGTCGCGTTCTATAAATGTTCCATTGATTAAACGTTTATTTAGTATACTTAATCAAAGCGCCTACAACATATAGTTGTTTTCGCAAAACTAAAATAATATAATAACAAACATGAACAAGATTCTATCTCAAGCCCTAAAGAAAGCTGTCTCCGAATATAGCCCAGAAGTTAAAGAAGTTTCAAAAGTAAATAAGCCTGATTTATTTTCTTTAAATAATGAAACAGAATTATTTCAAAACGACAAAGGTATAATAATTAAAATTGATCGTTCTAAAGATTCAAATCTTACAGATTTTGGTAAAGCAACTTTAAAAGATAGATACCTTGGTTTAAACGAATCTTATCAAGATTTATTTGCAAGAGTAGCGAGTACTTATGCTGATGACAATTTACATGCACAAAGAATTTATAATTACATAAGTAATCTTTGGTTTATGCCAGCAACACCAGTTTTATCAAACGGTGGAACTAAAAGAGGTTTACCTATTTCATGTTTTTTAAATGAAGCATCTGATAGCTTAGGTGGAATTTTAGATCTTTGGAGTGAGAATGTTTGGCTTGCTGCAAAGGGTGGAGGAATTGGAAGCTACTGGGGCAATCTAAGATCTATTGGAGAAAAAATTGGAAGAGTTGGGAAAACTTCAGGAATAATTCCTTTTATTAAAGTAATGGATTCTTTAACAATGGCAATTAGCCAAGGTTCATTAAGAAGAGGTTCTGCTGCTTGTTATCTTCCAATCGATCATCCAGAGATAGAAGAGTTTATTGAAATGAGAAGACCAACTGGAGGAGATCCAAATAGAAAAGCATTAAATTTACATCATGGTGTTTTAGTTTCAGATGCTTTTATGAGAGCTGTTGAAACAGATGAACAATGGGCATTAAAAAGTCCAGCAGACGGAACTGTACAGCAAACTATTTCTGCAAGAAATTTATGGATAAGATTGTTGACTGCTAGAATTGAAACTGGTGAGCCTTATATAATTTATATAGATACAGTTAACCGACAAATTCCTCAACATCATAAGTTAGCAAATCTTACTGTTAAAACTTCTAACTTATGTAGTGAGATAACTCTTCCTACAGGAATTGATAAAGACGGTAGAGATAGAACGGCGGTGTGCTGTTTATCATCTTTAAATTTAGAAAAATATGAGGAATGGAAAGACGATCCAGATATGATTAGCGATGTAATGAGATTTTTAGATAATGTATTATCTGATTTCATTAACAAAGCTCCTGAACAATTTAAAGATGCTAAATACTCTGCTGAAAGAGAGAGAAGTGTCGGTTTAGGTGTAATGGGCTTCCATTCTTTCTTACAGAAAAATAGAATTCCACTCGAGTCTGTAATGGCTAAATCATGGAATAAAAAAATATTTAAAAATATTCATGAAAAAGTTAATCAAGCTTCTAAAGATTTAGCTGAAGAAAGAGGAGCGTGTCCTGATGCTGCAGAGTATGGCTATCAAGAAAGATTTTCTAACAAAACTGCAATTGCACCAACAGCATCAATTTCTATTATTTGTGGAGGAGCTTCTCCAGGAGTAGAGCCCATTGCAGCAAACAGCTATACTCACAAAACTTTATCTGGTTCGTTTAATGTGAGAAACAGATATCTTGAAGAAATTCTTGAAAGTCACGGTAAAAATGATGAGGAAACTTGGTCTAGTATTACTACAAACCAAGGTTCCGTTAACCATTTAGATTTTTTAACTGATTTAGAAAAAGATGTATTTAAAACTGCATTTGAACTTAATCAAAGCTGGATAATTGAACTGAGCGGAGACAGAACTCCTTTTATTTCACAAGCTCAATCAGTTAACTTATTTTTACCTGCAGATGTTCATAAAAAAGAACTACATAAAATTCATTTTGATGCGTGGAAGAAAGGTTTAAAGAGCCTTTACTATTGTAGATCAAAATCAATTCAAAGAGCTGAGAATGTTAACGACTCTAAGTCAACAGACATCATGGCTAATGTATATAAAAATAAATCAACCGAAAATAGTGAACCAGAGTACGAGGAGTGTTTATCATGTCAGTAGCAGAAAAAGTTAAGTCAGAAATTATTCAACCACAAAAAAACAATAATGGATTGCTTGTTGCAAATCCAGTTTATAAACCTTTTAGATATCCATGGTGCTATGATGCATGGTTAACTCAACAAAGAATTCACTGGTTACCAGAAGAAGTTCCACTTGGAGATGATGTGAGAGATTGGCAAAAAAATCTTTCAGCTTCAGAAAAAAATCTATTAACACAAATTTTCAGATTTTTTACACAAGCAGATGTTGAAGTTAGTAACTGCTACATAAGACATTACATGAATGTATTTAAACCAACTGAAGTATTAATGATGATGTCTTCTTTTGCTTCAATGGAAACTGTTCACATTGCTGCTTATTCACATTTGTTAGATACAATTGGTATGCCAGAGTCTGAGTATTCAGCATTCATGAAGTACAAAGAAATGAAAGATAAATACGATTACATGCAAGGTTTTGATGTTAAATCAAATCATGATATTGCAAAAACAATTGCTGTATTTAGTGCTTTCACAGAAGGTCTTCAGTTGTTTGCAAGTTTTGCAATTTTGTTAAACTTCCCAAGACATAACAAGATGAAAGGAATGGGTCAGATTGTTACTTGGTCGGTGAGAGACGAAACATTGCATTGCAATTCGATGATCAGATTATTTAAAGATTTCATTAAGGAAAATCCTGAAACATGGACACCACAATTGAAAAAAGAAATTTATGAAGCTTGCAGAACAATTGTTGAGCATGAAGATGCTTTTATTGATTTAGCTTTTCAAATGGGTCCAATGGAAGGTTTAACCGCAGATGATATTAAAAAATATATTCGATTTATTGCAAATAGAAGATTAGATCAACTAGGATTAGAAGCGATCTATGACATTGATAAAAATCCATTAACTTGGTTAGATACAATGTTAAATGCTGTAGAGCACATGAACTTCTTTGAAGGAAGAGCTACAGAATATTCTAAAGCATCAACCCAAGGAACTTGGGCAGAAGCATTTAGTTAAACTTAATGTTTAAAAAATATTATATAATATTTTTTATTTTACTTTTATCTGGTTGCAACACAGTTACGGGTACAATTGAAGGTACAGCGCTTGGTGTAGTTAAAGATGTTAAAACTACTTATCACTATAGTACATGCGTGTTCACAGATGTAACTTGTGGTGATTTAGATTTAGATTGAAATTATCTATAATTTAATTCCATTACCTTTCGATGCTTGCTACCTTTATATTTAGCAAGCGGTCGAATAAGTTTGTTTGCAGCATGTTGCTCCATAATATGCGCTGACCAACCGGTAATTCTAGAAATAACAAATATAGGTGTGAAAAAATCAGTATCAAATCCCATTAAATGGTACATTGGACCAGTAGGGTAGTCCACATTAGGATGGATATTTTTCTTTTTGATCATAACTTTTTCAACAATGTCATAAATTTTTTCAAACTTTTTATCTTTTTTAAGTTTAGCAACTTTACCAAAATAATTTCTCATAGTTGGAACTCTAGAGTCTCCTGATTTATAAACTCTATGACCAAAGCCCATAACTACTTCTTTATTTTTAAGGGCATTGTTAATCCATTTTAATGCATTTTCTGGTTTTTTAATTCTGTTCATCATGTGCATCACTTCTTCATTAGCACCACCATGTAATGGACCTTTTAAACTAGCAATTGCACCAGTTATCGCCCCATGAATATCAGACAAACTACTTGTAATTGTTCTAGCAGTAAAAGTTGAAACATTGAAACTGTGCTCAGCGTACAATATTAGAGAAACATCAAACGCTTTAACAATTTCTTTTTGAGGTACTTTCCCAAAACACATGTAGAAAAAGTTTTCTGCAAAAGTTAAATTCTTTTTAGGTTTAATTATTTTTTTACCACTTCTAATTCTGTAAAAAGCAGCAAGAGCTGTAGGAGTTTTTGCAAAAATTCTTAATGCTTTTCGCATATTGGCTTCCGGAGTGGAGTTGGAGGTTTCTTTATCTTCTAATCCCATTACACTAACAGCTGTTCTTGCAACATCCATTGGATGAGATTTTTTTGGCATGTGTTTTATAATTTCATATAAATTTTTTGTAAGCTCTCTATTGTTTCTCTCTTCTTTTTCAAACTGCCTTAATTGGATAGTGTTAGGTAAATCTTTGTTTAAAATTAAATAGGCAACTTCTTCAAATCTGCAGTATTCACATAAATCTTGAGCAGCATAACCTCTATATGTCAGAGAGTTAATCTCCGGCATAACTTTTGAAACTTCAGTTTCATCTACAACAATTCCAAGTAAACCTTTTTTAATATCATCACTCATTATTCATGTCCTTCTGTACTAAAATTATAAATTTTTTCATCTAAAGAATTGTATTTTTCGTATTCTACCAATTCATACAATCTTTTTCTTGTCTGCATCTTATCTATTATATTATTTTGATGTCCATTTGCATAAATGTCTCTTAATCCATCTTCAACATTTTTCATTGCTAGCCTTTGTGTAGTTACTGGATATATAACAATATTATAGCCAAGGTTTTCTAACTCCTTATAATTAAATAACTTAGATTTACCAAATTCTGTCATATTAGCTAACAAATAACATGAAAGTTCTTTTCTTACTTTTTCAAAATCTTTTTCATCATGTAAAGCTTCAGGGAATATAATTTCTGCTCCTGCATCAATATAAGCTTTACATCTATCAATCATTTTATCAATTCCCTCAACACTTTTTGCATCTGAACGTGCTATAATTTTAAAATTTTGATCTTTTTTTGCAGCTACACATTCTTTTATTTTTGAAACCATAGCCTCAGTTGAAACAAGTTCTTTATTATCTAGATGCCCGCATCTTTTTCTTTCAATTTGATCTTCCAAATGAACACCAGTTAATCCAAACTCTTCGAAAGTTTCTATAGTTTCTTTGCAAGATTTAAATCCTGTATCTATATCAACAATCGTTGGAAGATTTGTAACTCTGGAAATTAAGTAGGATCTAGTGCTCACATCTTGAAGAGTTGTTAAACCAATATCTGGAAAACCAAGATCATTGGCCATAACACCACCTGATACGTAAACTGCATCATAACCAATTTCCTCAATTAATTTCGCTGTTAGAGGATTGTAAGCCCCAGGAACTCTTAGAATTTTATTTGATTTAAGTTTTTGGTCAAAATCAATTCTTTTTTGGCTTGGTTCTTTTTCAACAAAGTGCATCAAAAAATTCCTTTTTTCAAATTTCTTTTTAACTTACTTTTTTTAATTTCAATATTTAGTTTATCTAATTGACCAGCTTTTAAGTTTTTTAAATTTTGAACATTTCTTAAAAAACGATCACTCTCTTTTTTATCTAAAATGCCATCTGTTAGAGTTAAAAATTTATTTATATAATTCTCTCTTTTAAATGGTCTTGCTCCATATGGATGAGCATCAGCTTTATCTAGTTCCTCAGTTACTTTTTTCCCATTGTTCAATGTAACAACAACTTTTGCTCCAAAAGATTTCTTTTTTGGATCTGGATCATGATATTTTTTTGTCCATTTTTTATCTTCATAAGTTGTTATTGAATTCCATATCTTAATAGTACTTTTTCTATTAGCTCTTGATTTTGTATAAGATTTTACATGATGCCAATCACTATCTTCTAGAGCGACTGCAAAAATATACATTATAGAGTGATCTAATGTTTCTCTACTTGCATTTGGATCCATTTTTTGTGGATCATTTGCGCCTGTGCCAATTACATAATGTGTATGATGACTAGTATGAATATCTATTTTTTTGATTTGATTTAAATTTGGTATTTTAGTTTTTAATTTCTTTGCAAGATCTATTAAAGCCTGAGATTGATACTCTGCAGAATATTCTTTTGTATAAGTTTCTAATATAGCTTTTTTAGTTTCTCCTTTTTTAGGTAATGGAACTTTATATTTTGCTTTTTTTCCATCAAGTATCCTTGCAATTACACTATCTTCACCTTCATAAATTGGACTTGGAGCACCTTCACCCCTCATAACTCTATCAACAGCCTCTATTGCAAGTTTACCCGCGTGTGCAGGTGCATATGCTTTCCAGCTAGAAATTTCTCCTTTTCTTGATTGTCTTGTAGAAATAGTTGTGTGTAGTGCTTGCTGAACTGCTTGATAAATTGTTTCAGTATTTAATTTTAACATGGATCCTAATCCTGCAGCAACACTTGGACCAAGGTGAGCAATGTGATCTACTTTATGTTTATGTAAACAAATACCTTTAACTAAATTCACCTGAACTTCATAAGCAGTAATAATTCCTCTTAATAGATCCAAACCACTTTTTTTATTTTGTTGAGCTACGCTTAAAAGTGGTGGAATGTTATCTCCTGGATGACTGTAATCTGCAGCTAAAAAAGTATCATGAAAATCAAGTTCTCTTACAGCAGTTCCATTTGACCAGGCTGCCCATTCACAATCAAATTTTAGTTTTGAATTAACTCCAAAAATAGTTGCTCCATTTTTTCTAGAATGCTTCAAAGCCATTTCTCTTGATGAAATAACAGGCCTTCTATTTAAAGAAGCAATAGCAACTGAAGCATTATCAATAATTCTATTGATCACCATTTCAACTGCTTCTTTATTTAGTTTAGCATTATCACTTGCAATTTCTGCAATTCTCCAGGCAAGTTGTTTTTTCTTAGGTAAATGAATTTTAGATGGAAAAACTTTAACTGTATGTAGTAACAAAATAACTCCTTATAAGTAATTTTGTTTTAATAGCTAAAATAAATTAATCAATATTAAAGATATTCAGATATGATATTTTCGATACCAACAAAATCTTTTATTAGGTGATTATGGTATATTTCATCAGTTTTTTTTTCAGTGTATCCATCCTCAAGCAATATCATTGGAATATCCGCAGCTTTTGCAGAATTAGCATCTGTTTCACTATCTCCAATCATAATAGATTTTTTTAAATCACCATTTAAAATTTCTATAACTGTAGTCAAATGTCTTGGATCAGGCTTACAATAATCAAATGTATTGTATCCCGCTACATATTCAAAATAATCATAAATTCCTATTTTTTTTAAAAGATCAACTGCTAGATGCTCTGTTTTATTAGTACATACAGCCATAGAAATATTTTCATTTTTACACCAATTTAAAAAATCTTTAGTGCCATTAATTAAAACACTTTCTCTTAAAATATTTTTACCATAATAAGATATGAACTCATCAGTCATATCACTTTTAACTTTTTCATTAATACTAGTCAGTTCTTTTTTTGCTTGGCTCCATATTGACCTGCCAATCATGGCACCAGCGCCTTTTCCAACTGAACTTTTTAAATCATTTAGTGATTTGGTAGGGTATCCAAATTTTTTCATTACATAATTGTGCGCAAGCATCAAATCGGGTGCTGTATCAACCAATGTTCCATCTAAATCAAATAATACTGTAAATTTTTGCTTCATATCAAAAGTATTTTAAAGAAATAATTTGTGAATTAATTAACATATATACTTAATGTAAAGAAAATCTAGATGAAACCTACAAAGCAGAAAAATAATCAAAAAAAACTTCGAAATAAGTTTTTAAAAGCTGGTGTTAAAATGACAGGTCCTGAAACTATTTTTTTTTCAAATGATACCAAAATTGGAAAAGGAGTTACAATCGAACCATATGTGGTAATTGGTTCTAAAGTTAAAATAGGAAATAATGTAGTAATTAAATCTTTTTCACATTTAGAATCTTGTAAGGTAGAAAATAAAGTTGAGATAGGCCCTTATGCAAGAATTAGACCCGATACAATTCTTAAAGAAGGTTCAAAAGTAGGTAATTTTGTAGAGATTAAAAAATCAACTGTTGGAAACAAATCAAAAATTAATCATTTATCTTATGTCGGAGATAGCGATATTGGTAAGATGGTAAATATTGGTGCTGGAACAATTACTTGTAATTATGATGGTGTAAAAAAAAGTAAGACAATAATTAAAGATAAAGTATTCATAGGATCAAATTCATCTTTAGTAGCTCCTGTAAAAATTGACAAAGAAAGTATTGTTGGTGCAGGGTCTGTAATAACAAAAAATGTTAAAAAAAAATCTCTAGCACTAACCAGATCTTTACAAATGGAAATTAAAAATTACAAAAGAAAGACAAAATAAATTATGTGTGGAATTATAGGAATATCGAGCAATAAATCTGTTTCTGCAAATATAATAAATTCTCTAAAAAAACTTGAATATAGAGGTTATGACTCCGCTGGGGTTGCAACTTTATTTGATGGTCAGTTAAATGAAGTTAAATCTGAAGGAAGAGTTGATAATTTAGAACAAAACTTTGATCTAAAATCTTTAAAAGGAAATATAGGTATAGGCCATGTCAGATGGGCTACTCATGGAATTCCTAATAGTATTAATGCTCACCCACACTCATCAGACAATGTGTCTGTTGTCCATAATGGAATAATAGAGAACTCAACAATTTTAAAAAAACACTTAATTAATAAAGGCCATGTTTTCAAATCTCAGACTGATACCGAGGTAATTGTTCATTTAATTACAGAAAATTTAAAAACTATGGAACTAGAAGAGGCAATAACCAAAACTTTAAAACAACTTCATGGAAGTTTTGCATTAGGTATAATTTTTAAAGATATTTCAGATTTAATTGTAGGTGCAAGAAGAGGATCACCACTAGCTGTCGGTTATGGTCCTAACGAAAATTACTTAGGGTCAGACTCTTATGCTTTAAAATCCATGACAAACAAAATTACTTATCTTGATGATGGAGAGTTTTGTATTGTTAAAAAAGATCAAGTTTATTTTTATAATGAAGAGGGCAAGAAAATTAACAAAAAAATTTTAGAATTATCATCTAATGAGTCAACTTATGATAAGGGTGATTTTAAACACTTTATGGCTAAAGAAATAGAAGAGCAGCCTGTAACAATTAAAACTGGAATCAAAGAATATTTAGATAGTGTAAATAATGAGATAAATATTTTCAATTTTCCATGGAAAATCAACGAAATTAAATCAGTTACTTTAATTGGTTGTGGTACAGCTTATCATTCATGCTTAATGGCAAAATATTGGTTTGAAGAATTAACTTCTTTAGATGTTAATATCGATATAGCTTCAGAGTTCAGATATAGAAAAAATCGATTTAAAAAAGAAAGTTTATATATTTTTGTTTCCCAGTCTGGTGAAACTGCAGACACTTATGCAGCTTTGGATCTTTGTAACAAAAATAATATGAAAACATGTGCAGTAGTTAATGTAATTGAAAGCTCTATAGCAAGAGATTCAAATTTTGTTTTACCAATTCACTGCGGACCTGAAATTGGGGTTGCATCTACAAAAGCTTTCTTAGGCCAAATACTTGTTTTATATATTTTATCTTTAAAAATTGGATCTTTGTCTGGTCAAATTGATAAAAAAAATTATCAAGAAAAAATTAAAGATCTTAAAAACCTACCAAACTTAATAGAAAAAACTTTATTAATAGATAATGATATTCAAGCAATCTCCTCAACATTCAACGAAGCTAAAGGCTCTATGTTTCTTGGAAGAGGTTTCTCTTTCCCAATAGCTTTAGAAGGTGCGTTGAAATTGAAAGAATTATCTTATGTTCATGCAGAGGGTTATCCAGCAGGTGAAATGAAACATGGACCACTTGCTTTAATAGAAGAGGGGATGCCAGTTGTTGTTCTAGCTCCACGAGACAATTACTATAAAAAAACAATTTCTAATATGCAGGAAGTAATAGCAAGAGGTGCTAAAGTTCTTTTGATTACAAACAAAAGCAAGGATGAAATTTTTTCGGAGAATATTTGGGAAACTATTGAGGTTGAAAATACTAATGATGATTTATTACCGTTCCTTTTAACAATTCCACTTCAAAAGCTTGCATATTATTCAGCTTTGAAAATGGGTTATGATATAGATAAGCCAAGAAACTTAGCCAAATCAGTCACAGTTGAATAAAGTTTAAATTCTGCTAAAACACCCATAGGTTGAATATGAAAAATTGGAAAAAAAATAGTTGGAGAAAATATCCGGTTAAACACATACCGGAGTATCCAGATAAAAAAGAACTAAATAAAGTTTTAGATAAAATTGGAACTTTTCCACCTTTGGTATTTGCTGGAGAGACTAGGCACCTAAAAGATCAATTAGCAGATGTTGTAGATGGAAAAGCATTTTTACTTCAGGGTGGAGATTGCGCAGAGAGTTTTGCTGAATTTAACCCTGATAATTTAAGAGATACATTTAAATTAATTTTGCAAATGTCTTTAGTTTTAACTTACTCAGCTTCTTTGCCAGTTGTCAAAGTTGGAAGAATTGCTGGTCAATTTTCAAAACCAAGAAGTTCTCCAGTTGAAAATAAAGATGGTGTGGAGCTTCCTAGTTATTTAGGTGATAACATAAATGGAATGGAATTTACCGAAAAAGCAAGAATTCCTGATCCAAAAAGATTATTTCAAGCTTATTCTCAATCTGCATCAACTCTAAATCTTATAAGAGCATTTTCAAAAGGAGGTTTTGCAGACTTGAACAAAGTTCATTTATGGAATTTAGGCTATATTAAAAAAAGTCCAGAAGCCAAAAAATTTAAAGATTTAGAAGATAAAATTGCAGATGCCATAGCATTTATGCGAGCTTGTGGAATAACATCAGATTTTAACAATAGATTATACACTGTGAATTTTTGGACATCACACGAAGCTTTATTATTACCTTTTGAAGAGGCAATGACTAGAACAGATTCTACTACAGGTGAGAACCATGATACCTCAGCTCACTTCGTTTGGATAGGAGACAGAACAAGACAGCTTGATGGAGGACATGTAGAGTTTTGTAGGGGGATTGAAAATCCTATAGGTATTAAATGTGGACCAACTTTAAAACCAGATGATTTGATTAATCTTTGTAACAGAATTAATCCAAAAAACGAAAAAGGTAAGATAACTTTAATTTCAAGATTTGGAGCAGATAATGTTTCAAAATTTTTACCAAAATTAATTAGAGCAATAAAAAAAGAAGGATTGAATGTAATTTGGTCTTGTGATCCATGTCATGGAAACACAATTAAAGCTGCAACAGGTTTCAAAACTAGACCATTCAACAGTGTACTAAATGAAGTAAAAAATGTTTTTGCATGTCACCAAAGCGAAGGAAGTTATGCAGGAGGTCTTCATATTGAGTTAACTGGACAAGATGTAACTGAATGTATTGGGGGAGCACAAAAAATTTCTGAGGAAGATCTTTCATCAAGATACCATACTCATTGTGATCCTAGGTTGAATGCTAATCAAGCTTTAGAATTAGCTTTTATGATTTCAGATGAGATTAAAAAGAATAGCTTATATTCTAAAAATGCAGACAGAGCGGCATCTTAAGACATTGTAAAATCTCTATAATAAAATATTTATAAATCATGAACGCCTTAGAAAAAGTTAAGTTTATATCTAGTTGGATTAAAAACTATGTAGACAATATGCCTTCAAAGGCCGAGTCTCTTGTTATAGGAATATCCGGAGGTATTGACTCATCTGTTTCTAGCACCTTAAGTGCTATAACGGGTTTGAAAACAATAGTTTTGTCGATGCCAATTAAACAAAAATCACATCAACATGATTTAAGTTTAAAACATCAGGAATGGTTAGTAAAAAATTTTAAAAATGTTGAAGCACATACAATTAATTTAGATGAGTTGTTTTTGGCATTTAGTTCAAGTTTATCTAAATTTGACAACGAGCATGGAATGGCAAATTCTAGAGCAAGATTAAGAATGACTACTCTTTACCAAGTAGCTGCAGCTAATAAAGGAATAGTAGTTGGAACTGGTAACAAAGTAGAAGACTTTGGTGTTGGTTTTTATACAAAATATGGAGACGGTGGAGTGGATATTTCACCAATAGCGGATTGTAATAAAACTCAAGTATGGGAACTTGGAAAAGAGCTTGGAATATTAAATGAAATAATTGAAGCTGCACCTACCGATGGATTATGGGATGATGGTAGAACAGATGAGGGTCAGCTTGGTTTAAAATACGAAGAGCTTGAGGAAGCTATGGATAATCCTAAATCTTCCAATAGAGCAAAATACGAAACCATTAGAAAACAAAATTTGCATAAAATGGAGCCTATTCCAGTATGCAAAATTCCAAATTAATCAAATAGATTCACAAATCTATAATTTAAGTATATTTCTAAAATTATGAGTAATGATATTTTTTTAACAAACAATCTTACAAACAAAAAAGAAAAATTTGTTCCAATAGATGAACAAAATATAAGAATGTATGTTTGTGGACCAACAGTTTATGATGATCCTCATATTGGTAATGCACGACCAATAGTTGTTTTTGATATCCTTTATAAAATTTTTAAGAAAAAATATTCAAAAGTTACCTATGTTAGAAATATTACAGATGTAGATGATAAAATTATTAAATTTTCAAAAGAAAATAATATTTCAATTTCAGAGTTAACAAATAAAGTTACAGAAAGTTTTGGTGAAGATTGCAATTATTTAAATTGTGAAACACCAACTCATCAACCCAAAGCAACTGAAAATATTGATTTGATGATTAAAATGGTTTCTGAATTAATCAAAAAAGGATTTGCTTATGAGAATAACAGCCATGTTTATTTTGAGGTTAAAAAGTTCAGTGATTATGGTCAACTATCAAACAAAAAACTAGAAGAGCTAATTGCTGGATCAAGAATTGAAATAAGTGAAAATAAAAAAAATTCAGAAGATTTTGTTTTATGGAAACCATCAGCAAGTGACGAACCTTCTTGGGATTCTCCATGGGGAAAAGGAAGACCTGGATGGCATTTAGAATGTTCAGCAATGTCAAAAAAATTTTTAGGGGATGAGTTTGATGTTCATGGAGGTGGTATTGATTTAATATTCCCCCATCATGAAAATGAAATAGCGCAATCAAGATGTGCTAATGACACAAAGATGTTTGCTAATTTTTGGTTGCACAATGCATTTATTACTATGTCCAATGAAAAGATGGCAAAGTCTCAGGGCAATATTTTAAAAATAAAAGATTTTAGAAATAATATAAGTGGCCAGGTTTTAAGATTAGCTCTAATGAGTGCGCATTACAAACAACCATTAGATTGGAATAATAAGCTTTTAGAAGATTGTCAGAATACAATTAATAAATGGTACAATGTTTATGTAGATAGTAAAATCAATACAGATATCTCTGATGAAATTCTTGAACCCTTGTATGATGATTTAAATACACCAGGTTACATTGCAAATTTACATAAATTATATGAAAAAGCACAAAAAGGTGATGACAATGACAAGGCTTTATTTGTTTCTGCTTGTCAATTTGTAGGTTTATTAAATCAAAATAAAGAGGAGTGGTTAAGTTTGAAGAAAAGTAAAGCCTCTATTTCTGAAGAAGAAATATTGAAGAAAATTGACGAAAGAAACAAAGCAAGAGAGAAAAAAAATTATGAAGAAGCTGATAAAATTAGACATGAACTCTCAGACAAAGGTGTTTTAATAGAAGATAAAGATGGTAAAACGATTTGGAAATTTAAATGAGTAAAGAGCAACTTTATATATTTGATACAACTTTACGTGATGGTGCACAGACACAAGGTGTAGATTTTTCTATCGATGATAAAGAGAAAATTTCATCTGCATTGGATTTGTTAGGAGTAGATTATGTTGAAGGAGGATGGCCAGGAGCTAATCCAACAGACACAGAATTTTTTAATAAAGATCATAATTTTAAATCAACTAAATTAACTGCGTTTGGTATGACAAAAAAATCAGAGCATAGTGCTGAAAATGATCCAATGTTATCCTCGTTAATAAATTCAAAAAGCTCATCTGTTTGTTTATTTGGTAAATCATGGGATTTTCAAGTGAAAGTTGCCTTAGGAATAACTAACGAACAAAATTTAACGAACATAAGTGAAAGTGCAAAACATATAGTAAAATCAGGTAAAGAGTTTATGTTTGATGCTGAACATTTCTTTGATGGTTATAAATCGAATCCAGAATACGCTTTAACTTGTTTAAAAGCTGCGTTTGAAAATGGAGCTAGATGGATTGTATTGTGTGATACTAACGGTGGAACACTCCCACATGAAATTTCTAAAATTGTAACTGAAGTAACCAAACATATTCCGGGAAAAAATTTAGGAATACACGCTCATAATGATACTGAAAATGCTGTTGCTAATAGTCTTGCAGCAGTTCAAGCTGGCGTAAGACAAGTTCAAGGCACTATAAATGGATTAGGTGAAAGATGTGGTAATGCAAACTTGATGTCATTAATACCTTCATTTTTCTTAAAGAAAGATTTTTCTGATAAATTTGAACTAAGTATCAAGAGAGAAAATTTGAAAAATTTAACTCAATGTTCAAGATTACTAGATGAAATATTAAATAGAAAACCTAACAAACATTTACCTTATGTTGGTGCATCAGCTTTTTCCCACAAAGGTGGAATGCATGTATCTGCAGTTCAAAAAGATCCAAAAACTTATGAGCATATAAATCCTGAAGAGGTTGGAAATTCTAGAAATATTATAGTTTCAGATCAATCAGGACAATCAAATATAATGTCTAGATTAAATTCAATTGGGATTAATGTTCAGAAAAGTGACCCAAAAATAAAAAAACTTTTAGATGAAGTAAAAGATAGAGAGTTCATTGGCTACAGCTATGATGGCGCAGATGCATCTTTTGAATTACTTGCAAGAAGATTGATGGGAGAGATACCAAGATATATTTCAATTAATGAGTATGATGTTTCAGTAAAGAAAGATAAAACTGGAGAGATTATATCTTATGCTAAAGCTCAATTAGAAGTAGATGGAGACAAAATTTTATGCGAAGGACAAGGAAACGGACCTGTTAATGCTTTAGATAATGCAATCAGAAAGAATGTAAATAAACTTGCTAAATATTCTGAGTATTTGAAAGATTTAAGACTTGTTGATTACAAAGTTAGAATTTTAAATACAGGTACAGAAGCAGTTACCAGAGTTAGTATTGAAAGTACAGACGCTAAAGGAGTGAACTGGTTCACAATTGGAGTATCACCTAATATAATTGACGCCTCATTTAAAGCTTTAGTGGATAGTTTAGATTATAAATTATTTAAGGATAAAGCGCCTGGAAGTTTATAAAAATGAAAATTAAAAAATTTTCAGAAAAACCAACAGATATTGATAGTAGAATAGGGGCAAAACCTATTGTGTGTTATCCAAATACCACAATTGAAGACAAAAATTTAAAGATTCTACATTCTGCAAGAGAACATTTGATTAAAAAAGATGAAGTAATTATTCCTCCTAGAGATGCAAAAACGTTCGAGGTAAAATTTGGTGAGTTTTTTAGAATTGAAAGTGTAGATGGCCCACAAGTTGGAGATCTAAATTTATTTAATTTAAATAATTTAGAGGAAAAATTTTATTCAGGAAAAACAAGAGCTTTATATGGGACCCATCTATCCGTTGGAGACAAAATGTTTAGCAGCTTTCCATACCTTAGGTCTTTAGCGACAATAACTTGGGACAGTTTGGATTGGTATGATTATGACAAAGATGGTGGCTCTGTCCATGATGTAATTGGTACTAGATGCGATCCTTATACTTCAAAACTTTTAACCGATAATGATTACCACTATTGTTGTCATTCAAATCTAACAAGAGCACTAGTTAAAGAAAAAAATGTTCAATTAGATCATGCTGAAAAAATAGTTCATGATGTATTAAATGTATTTATGCTTACTGGTTTTACTAATGATACTAAACAATACTTTATGAAAGCTAGTCCGGTTAGACCAGGGGATTATCTAGAATTTTTTGCTGAAACAGATTTGTTGGGAGCTCTTTCTGCTTGTCCCGGGGGAGATTGTGGATCAGAGCATTCTTCTGATGTAGCTAAATGTTATCCTTTAAAAGTTTCTATTTGGTCTGTAGATCCCAAGTATTTAACAGGCATTAAACCATCTGCTGTTTCTAGTTATAACAGAAATCACGGCATTGATTAATGTCTGTTAATAATATTTCTTTCATTTTACATAAGCCTCAGCTTTCAGAAAATATTGGAGCTTGTGCAAGAGGAATGAAAAATTTTAATTTTAAAAAATTAATTGTTGTTGATCCAAAACCAATATTTCCAAACGATAAAATTTTAGCAACTTCTGTTGGTGCTAAGAATATTATTAATAAAGCAAAGAATTATGAAAATTTAGAAAGGTCTTTAAAGAATATTGATATTGTTATTGCAACATCTGCAAGATTTAGAAACAAAAATATTAAGCACATTCAATTAGAAGATTTAAAAAAAATTAACTATAAAAAAAAAGTAGCATTCCTTTTTGGATCAGAAGCATCAGGTTTATCTAATAATGAGATTAGTTACGCAAATTATACCCTCCAAATTCCAACAAATCCTGATTTCAAGTCATTAAACCTCTCTCATAGTCTCATAATTATTGCTCAATATGTATCAAGTATTCTTAATTCAAAAGTGAACCCTTTTAATAAATCAAATAAAGTAAAATCAGCCTCAAAAAAAGAGATTGTCGCTATGGTCAATCTATGTATCCAAAATCTAGAAGAGATTAATTTTTTCAAATCAAAAGAGAAGAAGCCAATAATGCTAGAAAACCTAAGAAATATCTTTTACCGGATGGAATTATCATCAAAAGAATCGCGTATTTTATCTGGTGTATTTGCAAGTTTAGGCAAAAAACGTTGATTGACAAAAGTAAGAGTAAGTTTATAAAGCCCACTATTAAATGACAAAAAGATTAAACTCTAAACATAAAGTAGATAGAAGATTAAAGGTTAACCTATGGGGGAGACCGAAAAGTCCTTTTAATACTAGAGCTTATGGTCCAGGTCAACACGGTCAAACAAAGACATCTAAGCCTTCAGATTATGGAATTCAGTTGCAAGCTAAACAAAAACTAAAAGCTTACTACGGAAATATAAATGAAAAACAATTCAGAAATATATATAAAAAAGCAGTTATGCTTAAGGGTGATACGGGTGAAAATTTAATTGGCCTTTTAGAGAGAAGACTAGACGCTATTATTTATAGAGCAAAATTTGCAACAACTATTTTTTCAGCTAGACAATTAATCAATCACGGTCATGTAAGAGTTAATGGTAAGAAAGTTAATATTGGAAGCTATTCAGTAAAAGAAGAAGATACAATTGAAATTAGAGACAAATCTAAGCAATTAGCAATCATTGATATCGCTCTAGCAAATAAAGAAAGAGAAACACCAGAATACATCCAAATGGATGAGAAAAATAAAAAATTAAAATTTGTGAGAATTCCTAAATTTGAAGAAGTTCCTTATCCTGTAATAATGGAACCTAATCTTGTAATTGAATATTACTCTAGATAATTTCTAAATTTAATTTTTAAAATTAATACCTTTATCTTCAAGAACTTTTTTAAGTTCTCCATTTTCGTACATTTCTTTTACGATATCACATCCACCAACAAATTCTTTTTTAATATACAATTGAGGAATTGTTGGCCAATCACTGTAAACTTTAATACCTTCTCTGATGTTTTGATCTTCTAAAACATTTACTCCTTTAAAATTTACTTCAAGAATTTTTAACATGTTTGAAACAGCCATTGAAAAACCACACTGTGGAGCATCTGGAGTTCCTTTCATAAATAAACAAACATCATTGTTGTCTATATGATTTTGAATTATATTTTTTGTATTATCGTCCATTATTGCTCCTTTGTTTTAATTGCTAGGGCATGTAATTCATTTCCCATACGCCCTTTTAAAGAATTATATACCATTTTATGTTGTTCAATTTTACTTTTTCCTGAAAACTGTGAAGAAGTCACAGTCGCTGAATAATGATTTCCATCACCTGCTAAATCTTGAATTTCTACAACAGCATCAGGCATTGCTTCTTTAATTAAACTCTCAATTTCTTTTAAATCCATTGCCATTAGTTACTCATATAATCTGTAAGCCACTTTGTATTTGAACTTGTTAATTCATCAATTGTAACTTTTGTCTTATCATCAAAATATAGTTCATTTTCACTGATTGTACCAAGTTCATCAAAATGAACAGCATTTTTATTCAATATATCTGTGACTTTTTTTAAATCTTTTTTACTAACCTCAATAATATAACGCCCTTGATCTTCACCAAAGAAATATTCCAATTCATTGATTAAATATTTTGGTTTATTTAAATTTATTCCTTTTTTACCTTTGATGCACATTTTGGCTACAGCCGTAATAATTCCACCTAAAGAAACATCATGAGCACTTTTGATTAGATTGCTGTCGATAAGTTTCAATAGAGTTTCTCCATTATTTTTTTCATTAAATAAGTTTATTTCAGGAGGAGGACCATTTTTTTCATCTAATATATTCCTTGCAAATAAAGTTTGATCTAAATGTCCCTCCGTTTTTCCAATAACTAAAACCACATTATCAATCTCCTTAAAATTCATAGTGATCATTTTATTGTAATCCTTTATCAAACCCACACCTCCAATAGCAGGAGTTGGCTTTATACCTTCATCTTTAGTTTGATTGTAAAAAGAAACATTTCCTGAAACTACTGGGAATTTTAAATATTCACTTGCTTCACCAATTCCTTGAACACATTCGACAAACTCACCCATATTCTCTTCATTTTCAGGACTTCCAAAATTTAAACAATTAGTAATAGCTATAGGTTTTGCTCCAACAGCAATTAAATTTCTAAAACTTTCACAAACAACTTGTTTTCCTCCGGTAAGAGGATGAGCCCAACAATATACAGCAGAACTGTCGACTGAAGCTGCTACAGCCTTATTTGTTCCATGCACTCTCACAACTCCAGCATCTCCACCTGGCTTTTGAATAGTATCACCCATAACTGTATGATCATACTGCTGCCAAATCCAATCTTTGCTACAAATATTTGGGTTAGCTAAAACTTTTTTAAGAACATCTATAATTTTGAAATTTTTTAAATCTTCTTTTTTAATTTTATTCTTTTTTGGTAGCTTTGCTTTTTTCCATTTACGATCGTACATAGGTGAATTTTCGACCAATGTATTTACAGGGATGTCTGCTACCTTTTCATTGTCAAAGTAAAGTTGTATTTTTTTTGAATTAGTAGTTTTGCCAATTACTGCAAAATCTAAATTCCATTTATCAAATATTTTTTTTGCTTGTTTTTCTTTTCCATTTTCTAAAACAATCAACATTCTTTCTTGGCTTTCTGAGAGCATAATTTCATAGGGTGTCATTTTAGTTTCTCTACAAGGAACTTTGTTTAGATTTATTTCAATTCCAAGATTTCCTTTTGAGGCCATTTCAATACTTGATGATGTTAATCCAGCAGCTCCCATATCTTGTATGGCTATAATTGAGTCTCCAGCCATTAATTCTAAACAAGCTTCCAGTAAAAGTTTTTCAGTAAATGGATCTCCTACTTGAACAGTGGGTTTCTTTTCCTCTATTTTGTCATCAAAACTTGCTGAAGCCATGCTGGCCCCATGAATTCCGTCTCTACCTGTTTTTGAACCAACATAAATAACTGGTTTATTTAAACCCGCTGCTTTAGAGTAAAAAATCTTATCTTTTTTAACCAACCCAAGAGTCATTGCATTAACCAAAATATTTCCATTATATGAACTATCAAAACTTGTTTGTCCTGCAACTGTTGGAACACCCATACAATTTCCATATCCTCCAATTCCATGAACTACACCTCTTAGCAGATTTTTTGTTTTTTTGTGTTGAGGGGAACCAAAATGAATTGAGTTTAAATTTGCAATAGGTCTAGCACCCATTGTAAATACATCTCTCATAATCCCACCAACGCCAGTTGCTGCACCTTGATAGGGCTCAATAAAAGATGGGTGGTTATGGCTTTCAATTTTAAAAACAATGGCATCATTATCTTCAATATCAACAACACCAGCGTTTTCTCCAGGACCTTGAATAACTTTTTTTCCTTTTGTTGGAAGTTTTTTTAAATGAAGTCTTGAAGATTTATATGAGCAATGCTCATTCCACATTGCAGAAAAAATACCAAGTTCAGTAATATTTGGTGTTCTTTTTAATAATTCACAAATTTTAGCATATTCATCTTTTTTTAAACCATGATCAATAGCTACTTGTTCGTTTACTATCATTTTAAATTATTAATTAAATTATTAAAAAAAATTGAACCATCTTCTCCTGATAAACAATTATCAATCATTCTTTCAGGATGAGGCATCATACCTAAAACATTTTTTTCTTTATTAAAAATACCAGCAATATTTTTAATTGAACCGTTTGGATTGAATTGTTCTTTTATTTTTCCATTTTCATCACAATAATTTATTGCAACTTGTTCATTATCTTCAATTTCTTTTAATTGATCTTTGGTACAAAAATAATTTCCTTCATTGTGTGCAATATGAAATTCTAGGATGTCATTTTTTATATTATTAAAATAATTATTTGTTTTGTTATTAATTTTTACAAATACATTTTTGCAAATAAATTCTAAATATTTGTTTCGTAACAACACACCTGGAACCAGTCCAGTTTCAACCAATATTTGAAATCCATTACAAATTCCCATTACCATGCCACCAGAGTTAGCAAAATTAATGACTGACTTCATGATTTTTGATTTAGATGCCATACTCCCACATCTTAAATAGTCTCCATATGAAAATCCTCCAGGTAATACAATTAAATCACTTTTTGGAAGTTCAACATCATCATGCCAAACCATTTTATTCTTAAATCCAAATTTTTTTAGAGCGACATCCATATCTCTATCACAATTGGACCCAGGAAAAGTAATGACTGATGATTTCATTAATTACTTTAGATCAATAATTTTATAGTTTTCAATTACAAGATTGGCTAAAAGTTTTTTGCACATTTCTTCAACTTTATCTTTAGCTTTTTTTGGATCATTTTCTTTAGTATCAATTTCAAAATATTTACCTTGTCTAACTTCATTAACATCATCAAAGCCCATGCCTTCTAAAGTTTGATGAATAACTTTACCTTGTGGATCTAACACATCTTTTTTTAAAGTGATTACTAATGAAATTTTCATTTTTTCTTTCTCTTAACAGATGATAATTTTGTTACATTCACAGCACTTACATTTGATTGTTCATGCAAAATACCTAATCTTTTAGCAACATCTGTGTAGGCTGGAATTAAATCACCTAAATCTTTTCTAAATCTGTCTTTATCAAGTTTTTTATCAGTAATACTGTCCCAAAGTCGACATGTATCTGGGCTAATTTCATCTGCTAATATTACCTCTTGTTTTCCATTAGATTTTAACCTTCCAAATTCTAGTTTGAAATCAATCAATTTAATTCCAACTCCTCTAAACATTCCAATCATAAAGTCATTAATCCTTAGTATCATTTTTTTGACTTTATCAATTTCGTTCTTACTAGCCCAATCGAAAGCTATTATGTGCTCTTCTGCAATTAAAGGGTCACCTAATTTGTCATCTTTTAAGCAGTATTCAATTAATGGTTCTTTTAAAACAGACCCATCCTCAATACCCAATCTTTTAGTGATAGATCCTGTTGCTACATTTCTAACAATAAATTCAATAGGAATTATCTCGACTAGTTTTATTATTTGTTCACGCATATTTAATCTTTTTACTAAGTGATTTTTAATTCCTATTTGAGATAAATTTGAAAGAATATGTTCAGATATTCTATTATTTAAAACACCTTTTCCTTCAATCGTAGTTTTCTTTTGATTATTGAATGCTGTCGCATCGTCCTTAAAATATTGAATAACTAAATTTTTATCATTTGTTGCATAAATAATTTTTGCTTTACCTTCGTATAATTTTTTTCCTTTTTTCATTATTTAAAAACTCTTCTAAAGATCAAATTCACATTTTTAAAGTGTTTTGCGTAACTAAATATTGATTTAAGCCTTTTTGTTGTAATTTTACTCATAATAAATTTATCATTAGATATCACATCAAATAAGTTTAGGTTTTCTGCAAAACATTTTTTTGCATACGATTGCACCATTCTGTAAGATTTTTCTCTACTCAAACCAGATTTAGTTAACTCTAGCATAACTTCTTGAGAGAAAATTAGCCCTTTTGTTATATTCAAATTTTCTAACATTTTTCTAGGATAAACAATCATATTGTCTAAAATATTTGTTAATCTAACCAATGCAAAGTCGGTTGTAATATTTGCATCAGGACCAATGTTTCTTTCTACACTTGAATGTGAAATATCTCTTTCATGCCATAGCGCTATATTTTCTAAAGCTGGTATCACAGCACTTCTAACCATCCTTGCTAAACCAGTTAAGTTTTCACTTAAAATTGGATTTTTCTTATGGGGCATTGCGGATGATCCTTTTTGATTTTTTGAAAAATACTCTTGCAATTCATAAACTTCTGTTCTTTGTAAATGCCTTATCTCAATTGCAACTCTCTCAATTGAACCTGCAATAATACCCAAAACTGAAAAATAAAATGCATGTCTATCTCTTGGAATAACTTGCGTTGAAATGGGTTCAATTTTTAAACCTAATTTTTTTGCAACATGTTTTTCTACATTAGGGCTTATATTTGCAAAAGTTCCAACGGCTCCTGATATTGCACAGGTTGATACTTCATCTATTGCATTTTTAAGTCTTTTTCTGTTTCTTTTAAATTCCTCATAGAAAGAAGCTAATTTTAATCCAAAAGTAACTGGTTCAGCGTGAATTCCATGACTTCTTCCCATACATGGTGTCATTTTATATTTTTTTGCCTGCTTCTTAAGCACTTTTAAAATTTTATCAATATCTTTAAGAATTATTTTTCCAGATTGAACTAATTGAATATTAAAACTGGTATCAAGTACATCTGAGGAAGTCATCCCTTGATGCAAATATCTTGCTTTAATTCCTGCTTTTTCTGTAACAGAGGTTAGAAATGCTATAACATCATGTTTAACTTCAGATTCAATTTTATGTATTCTATTAACATTTATAACTGCCTTTTTTCTAACAATTGAAGCAACTCCTCTTGGTATTTGACCAAGTTTTTCCATAGCCTCAGCAGCTGCGACTTCTACATCTAGCCAAATTTTATATTTATTTTCCTCTGACCAAATATCAGTTAATTCTTTTCGAGAGTATCTTTTAATCATTAATTATAAGTATGGAGGCTTTGAATAACCTTTAGCAGATTCTGTAAAGATTTCATAACCATTTTCAGTAATTCCTAACGTATGTTCAAATTGAGCAGAAAAAGATTTATCTTTTGTGACAGCAGTCCAACCATCATTTAACATTTTAACATCATATTTACCTGAATTTATCATAGGCTCTATTGTAAAAGTCATGCCAGGTTTTAGTTCTGGTCCTGAGTTTTTACTTCCATAATGTAAAATGTTTGGTGGTTCATGAAATGTTGTACTTATACCATGACCACAAAAATCTCTAACAACAGAGTATCCTTTTTCTTCAACAAATGATTGAATTTCATAACCAATATCACCTAATTTAATTCCTGGTTTTAAAATTCTAATTGCTCTCATCATAGACTCGTAAGTAGAATCTATTAGATTATTTAATTTAATTGGTGTTTTTCCAATACAAAACATTCTACTGGTATCACCATAGTATTCATCTACAATTGCAGTAACATCTACATTTACCGCATCACCATCTCTTAAAACTCTATCTGAGGGAATTCCATGGCACACAACATGATTTAATGAAGTACATAAAGATTTTGTAAAACCTCTATAGTAAAGTGGAGCAGAGTGTCCTCCATTATCTCTAATAAATTCATAACCCAATTTATCTATATAGTCTGTTGAGACACCTTCCTTAATGTTGTCTGTTAACATATCAAGTGTCCTTGCTGCTAAATCACCAGCAATTCTCATTTTTTCAAATTTTTCTTTATAATCAATCATCTAAAATTTTAAGTTTTTTATCCATAATAATTTTTTTTGAACTTATATCACACCTATAAGCTAGAAAATTTACTCCAGCTCTTTTAGCTTTTATATAATTCTCATAATATTCTTCATCTATATCTTTAGCTATTTTAAAATATTTCATATTTTGAATTTGAACTAAAAATATCAGATAACACTTATAGCCTTTATTTATGGCATCAATAAGAGTTAATAAGTGCTTAGATCCTCTTGAAGTAATAGCATCTGGAAATTCAGCAGTTTCTTTATCTCTAAATAAAGTAACGTTCTTGACCTCTACAAAGCTTTTTTTATTTTTTTTTTCTAGCAAAAAATCAAATCTAGTCTCCTTATTAAAGAAAACCTCTGGTTTTATTTTATCGTTATTTTTTAGTTCTTTGATCAAATTATTTTCGATAGCATGATTTACTATCTTGTTAGCCATATGAGTATTGACACCTACTAAATTTTTTCTTGATTTAATTATTTCAAGTCCAAACTTTAGTTTTCGCTTAGGATCATTATTTGGTAGCAAATAAACTTCATTACCTTCATTTAACAAACCTTTCATTGATCCTGTATTTGGACAGTGAGCTGTGACAATTTCTTTACCAAGTTTTATATCAGTAAAAAACCTTTTGTAACGTTTGATTAGTTTGCCTTTCACTAAAGACTTGGTAAATTCCATAAGTAAATTATATATTTCATATGGATAAAAAAGCAAAATTTAAAGCTTCAATTTTAATTATTGGTAATGAAATTTTATCCGGAAGAACACAAGATACAAATACCTCAACATTGGCAACCTGGTTAAATTCTATAGGGGTAAAGGTTGAGGAAGTTAGAGTAATTCCTGATGTAGAAGAGATTATTGTTGATACTTTAAATTTACTTAGATCAAAATATGATTATGTTTTTACAACTGGTGGTATTGGACCTACTCACGATGATATAACAGCTCAATCAGTTTCAAAAGCGTTTGGAATAAAATATGAAGTTCACAAAGAAGCTTTCAAAATTCTAGAAGAATATTATCAACCTGGAGAATTTAATGAAGGGAGACAAAAAATGGCATGGATGCCTGAAAACGCAAATCTTATTTTAAATCCAACAAGTGGTGCTCCAGGATTTAATGTTAAGAATGTTTACTCACTACCAGGAGTTCCTTCTATATTAAAATCCATGTTAGGTGGATTAACAAATAAAATAGTTGGAGGTGAACCAATCAAAAGTTTAACTATAAGTTTAAGAACAGTTGAAAGTGAAATTGCAAGCTCATTAACAAAAGTACAAAATAATAATTTGGATGTAGAGATTGGCAGTTATCCATTTTTTCATGCTGGTAAGCTTGGTGTATCGATAGTTATTAGATCAGAAGACCAAAATAAAATTGATGATTGTAATTCGCAGATTTTAAAATTTGTAAATGAAAAAAAAATTGAGGTAGTTGAGCGATAATGTTGTATTTTGCTTACGGTAGCAATCTTCATCATTTTCAAATGAAACGAAGATGCAAAGATAGTATTTTTTTAAAAAAAATAAATCTAAAAGATTTTAAATTAACATTTAGAAGCAAATATAGAGCAGCAGACATTGAGCCAAAAAAAAATTCGATCGTACCAGGTGGATTATTTGAAATTTCAAAAAGTGATGAAAAAAAGTTGGATGTTTATGAGGATTTTCCAATTTTATATAAAAAACACTATTTTTATTATTATGGTAAAAAAGTAATGACCTATACAATGGTAAAAAAATCATCTTTCATGTTTCCAACAGAAAGATATCTAAATATTGTTAAAAAAGGATATGAAAATTGTAAGCTTGATAAAAAATTCTTAAAGAAAGCACTAAGGTTTTAATTTTATAAAAATGATTAACAATTCTATTATTTTTAAAAAAAATCATTTAAATTCTTTTACTGAGTTCTCGAGTGATAAAAATCCTTTACATGTTAATTCTGAGTATGCATCATTAACACCTTTTTCAGAAAACGTTGTTTACGGTGTAAGTGGTGTATTTTTCTTGTTATCAAAAATTAATTTAAAAGAAAATATTATAGCTTCTATTAAAATAGATTTTAAAAAACCTTTATTCTTAAATAAAAAATATTATTTTACTATAGGTCAGGATAAGCATGAAATAAGACTAAAACTTTTTAAAGGAAATACAATTTACACTAAAGTAAAAATTAAAAATAATTATAAAAAAAAGTTATTATCAAAATTTAAACTGGCACCATCAATAAACAAAGAGATCACCTCAAAGAAGTATAAATGGAACAAAATACCAACTAAAAAAAATTTAAAAAAATTGTTAGTTTCTTATCCGGGACTGGAAAATATACCATTTTGGTTATTGCAAATTTTAGCTTGGAGTAGTTATTGGGTTGGAATGATTTGTCCTGGTCGTCAAGCTTTATTTTCTAGTTTTAATTTTGAGTTAAATGGAAACAGTCTTACATTTAAATATGAAAAAAATTTATTACATAGAATTCTCAAACAAAACAAATCTTTTTTTTCTTCATCAGACGGTTCTAAAATTTTGTTGTTATCATTTGTTAGGCCAAAACCAATTTCTCAATTAAAATCAGTAATTTTTAAAAATAATAATAAAAAATTATTAAAAAATAAAAGATGTTTTGTAACTGGTGGAACAAGAGGTGTGGGAAGTGTTTTTTCACAAATGCTCTCTTCCCATGGAGCAGAAGTTTTTGCATCGTATAGGAGAAATAAAAAAACTGCTGAAAAAATTGAAAAATTTATTTCATCTAAAGGTGAGTTTTTTAAAGCTTTAAATGTTAATCAATTTAATAAAAATGTTTTTAATAAAAAAATTGATTGTCTTGTTTTAAATGCTGCGCCTACTATTAAGCATATTGATCTTCATGAGATGTCAAAACAAGAATTTGATAATGAAAAAAAAATATTTTACAATCTTACAGTAAGTGAAATTAAATTTTTCAGAAAAAATTTAAGTAAAGATGCTACTATAATCAACGTATCCACTTCTTTTATAGATGAAAAACCTGATGGATTTTCTCATTATTTTAAAGGAAAAAAAGCTGTGGAGAATTATTTAAAAGATTTTAGTTCAAAAAATTTAAATTATACTTTATTAAATTTTAGATTACCCAAAATGCACACAGATCAAACAAACACAACTTTTATTGATAATCAAATTTATTCACCAATAAAGATAATAAAAAAAGTAATGGATTTATATCTTTCATTTAGAGGCAAAAAAGGTTTTCATAGTTTCAATATAATATAAAGTAGTTTTTAATTATGTTAGAATTATTAGATTATCCATTTGATACAAAAAAAATATTAAGAAAAAAAAAATCTTTAAAAAGAAAACTTTTAGAAAAAAAAAATTTAACTGTTAAAAAAATAGCAATATTAGGTGGTACCACCACAAATGAAGTAAGGGAACAAATTGAACTTTTTTTATTGAAAGCCAATATTAAAGCAGAGTTTTACGAATCAGAATTTGGTCAATATTATGAGACGGTTATGTTTAACGACAAATCACTTATTAAATTTAAACCTGACTTCATTTATATTCATATTTCCAACGAAAATTTAAAAAGTTTAGAGGACACTGAGAAATCAAGTAAAGAAAAAGCAAAGATAGAATTTGCAAAACTGGAGTCACTTTGGAAAAAAATTGATAAAGATTTCAAATGCCCAATTATACAAGATAATTTTGAACCTCCTTTTGTAAAGCCTCTTGGAAATTATGATGCATCTAGTATCGACAGTAGTATTAATACAATTTCATACTTAAATATTATGATAAGTGAGGCAACAAATAAAATTAATTCACTCTATTTGTGTGATAGACATAGCCTTTGCTGTAAATTGGGACTTTTAAGTTGGAAGGATTACACCTTATGGCTTTCTGCTAAATATTCTCTAAGTTATCAAGCAGTTACATATTTAAGTTATAATGTGAGTAAAATTATAGAGTCAATACTGGGTAAATCAAAAAAATGTCTTGTATTAGATTTGGATGAAACTTTATGGGGAGGAATTATTGGGGATGATGGAAAGGAAGGAATTGTTCTTGGCAAAGATACTCCAGTTGGTGAAGCGTTTTTAGAATTCCAAAGTTATATAAAAAGATTAAAAGACAGGGGTGTGATTCTGGCAGTTTGTTCTAAGAACGAGCTTAATATCGCAAAAGAAGGATTTAATCATCCGGACTCAATTCTAAAGTTTTCAGATTTTACAGTGTTTAAAGCCAATTGGGATCCTAAAAGTAAAAATATAAATGATATAGCAAAAGAAATTAATATAGGCCTAGATAGCTTAGTTTTTATTGATGATAATCCAGTCGAAAGGGACATAGTTAGAAAAGAATTTAGAGGCGAAGTTTGTGTTCCTGAAATAGGAAGCGATATAACAAATTATCGAAATATTTTAGATGCTTCTGATCTTTTTAGTATTACTTCAATTTCATCTGAAGATAAAAAAAGAAATACTTATTATAAAGACAATCAACAAAGAGAAAAATATTCTTCAACTTTTGAAAATTATGATGACTATTTGAAGTCATTAGATATGTATGCTGAAATTGATAATTATAAAGAAATTTATTTAAATAGAATTACTCAACTTACTAACAAAACTAATCAATTTAACTTAACCACAAAAAGAATGACTGAACAAGAGGTTAAATTATCAATGACAAATCAGAATCAAATTTCATTATACGCAAAACTTAAAGATAAGTTTGGTGACAACGGCTTGGTAAGCTTGATACAAGGAAGTATTTTTGATGATGAACTTGAAATAGATTTATGGTTAATGAGTTGTAGAGTATTTAAAAGAACCCTTGAGAATTCGTTGCTTTATGAACTTTTAAAAAAAGCCAAGGAAAGAAAAATAAAAATTGTTCGTGGAAAATATTATCCAACACTAAAAAATAAAATTGTCTCAAATATTTATAGTGAAATGGGATTTTCTATTATAAGCAATAAAAAGACAGAAAAAATTTTTGAACTCAAATTGATTAATTATAAAATTCCAAGTAATTCGAATATAAATTTAAAGGCTTTTTAGTGAAATTAGATAAAATTTTTGAAATATTTGGCGATATTCTTGATTTAAATAAAGATAATTTTAATTTAGATACAAAACCATCCGATTTTGATGAATGGGACTCTGTCGCTACGGTTAATATAATTATAGCCTTAGAAGATGAATTCGGTGTTAAATTTAAACTCGAAGATATTCAGCAACTAAAAAAAATAAAAGACTTTGTTGAGCTTTTAGAAAGATATCAAAAGTGAGCAATGGCTACACTTTAAGATTAGCTTCAGTAGACGATAGAGAAGGCATTATGTCTTTTATCAAAAAAAATTGGTTGGAGCAGCATATATTAGCAAATGATATAAGTTTTTTTGATTATCAGTACAAGTCTAGAAATAATATTCAATTTATAATAGCGGTGAATTCAAAAAATATTATAAAAGGAATTCTTGGATTTATTCAATATGATCCCAACAATGAAAATCAAGACATTTTTTTAGCTATCTGGAAAGTTATCCCTAATTTAAGAGATAACATGTTGGGAATTAAACTTCTTCAATATTTGATTAAAAATATAAAGCATATGTATATTCATTGTGTTGGTATTAATAAAACTTCAATAGGAGTTTATAAATTTTTGAGATTTAATACTGGAAATTTATATCATTACGCGGCATTTAATAAAGATTGTAAAAATCAAATAATATCTAAACCTCCTTTGTTCATAAAAAATATAAAATTAAATAAAAAATTTAAATTTATTAAAATAGATGAAATTAAAACATCACTTTTAAAACTAAAAAAATGCAGTTTTTACGACAAAATGGTTCCCTTTAAGCCTTTAAAATTTATTTTACATAGATATGAAAATCATCCATATCATTCATATTTTTTTTATGAAATATTCGAAAAAAATTTATTTTCTGGAATTGTTGTTCTAAGGGAAGTGAACTACCTGAATTCATCAGCTCTAAGAATTATAGATATAATTGCTGCAAATGGAAATATTTCTTTAATTATTGACGATTTAGCAAACCTTATTATTGGCACTAAATATGAATATATTGATATCTATGCGTCTGGACTAGACAATTTATTATTATGTGATGGCAATTATGAAAAAGTTTCAGATAATAAAAATATTACTGTACCTGATTATTTTTCACCTTTTAAGAAAAAAAATACAGAAATTTATTTTACCTCATCATATAATAATAACAAAATTATTCTCTTTAAAGGAGATGGAGATCAAGATCAACCAAGAATTTATAAAAATTAACTGAACACTTATTATGAGTAAATTAAATATAGTTATGTATCATTATGTGAGACCTATAATTAATAGTGAGTATCCAGGTATAAAAGGTTTAGAATTAGATGGTTTCAAAAGACAACTTGATTATTTAGAGAACCACTATTGTTTTGTGACTGCTAATCAAGTTAATGATGCAATTTTAAAAAAAAAAAAATTACCATCTAATGCTTGCTGGTTAACTTTTGATGATGGTTTTAAAGATCATATAAATTATGTTGTTCCAGAGTTATTGAAAAGAAATATTAGTGCTGCTTTTTTTCCTCCAAGTGATGTAGTTACAGATAATATATCATTAAATGTTCACCTTATTCAGCATATATTAAGTTGTAGTAAATCTTTTAAAAGTCTTGTGTTAGATTTAAATTCTTTATGTAAACAACACGGAATTTCAGAGCATTCAATTAATTCTTATTATAAAAAATATGCTATAACTGGAAGATATGATGAACCAGACGTAGTTTATGTTAAGAGAATGTTACAGCATGTTTTACCAGAACAAGTTCAAAATGAAATTACCTCTGCTTTGTTCACAAAATATCTAGGTTTATCTAAATCTGAATTTTCAAATAAACTTTATATGAATATTGAAGATCTTTCTAAATTAATAAAATGTGGAATGTATGTAGGTAGTCATGGAGCAAGACATTATTGGCTTAATAAAATCAGTGAAGAAAAACAAAGAGAAGATATAAAATCTTCACTAGAGTTTTTAGAGGAAATAGGTACACCTACTTCAGATTGGATAATGTGTTATCCTTTTGGTGGTTATAATGACTCTACATTATCAATTGTAAAAGAATATGGAGGGTCAATAGGATTAACAACAAAAGTGGGGGCAGCACTAATAGGTAAAGTAAATCCTCTCAAATTACCTCGTTTTGATACCAATTATTTTCCTCAATAATATTTTAAAATTATTTTTTTTATAAAGGAACTCAATTGAATAATAATAGCATAAACACTCATGAAATTCATTAATGCCCTCGTGGTGAAATTGGTAGACACAAAGGACTTAAAAGCCAAGGGATAGAAGTTTAAGTCAATTCATAGTTGTCTAAGACACATTAAAACATGCTATAGAGTGTCTTAATTTTATTTTACTTTTCAATTTAGGTAAGAAGAATAAATTTTAATTATTTATGTAAACCAGTATCAAACCAGTACGCTCAAGATAAAAATGACAATTTAGTCATATAGTCATAATAAGCTAAATTTATTATTTACTGGATATGATTGACGAAAAAAAAAAATTTAATTATGAAATAAATTTTTTAAGATTCGTCTCTGTATCATTCGTTTTTTTGTATCATTTACAATTTGATTTATTTGCAAAAGGATTTCTTGGTGTTGATATATTTTTCATTATTAGTGGTTATTTAATAAGCTCAATATTGTTAAAAGATAATTCAATTTTAAAATTTTATGTTAATAGATTAAACAGAATTTTACCTTCTTTAATTAGCATTATATTAATCATAATTTTTTTTAGTTATTTTATACTTTCTCCTGTTCAAGAAAAAAATCTATGGCAAAGTATTTCAAGCTTATCTTTATTTGTTTCACATTATTTTTTTTACTTCGAAGGTGGTTATTTTGGATTATCAAATCTTGAAAAGCCTTTGCTTCATACATGGAGTATATCTATAGAGGTAATATTTTATCTATTCTCACCACTAATTGTTTATCTATTTTTTAAAAAATCTATATT
>NZ_JBNAIZ010000016.1:0-18636 GCF_052047875.1 Candidatus Pelagibacter sp. HIMB1521
TTATGAACCTTTTATATATTTCTTTAAAAATATTATTTAAATTTTCAATTCTACAATTTTCTATATTTAAATTTTCTATTTTATTTTTTGCTATATAAAAACTCCTTACACATTCATAAAGCTTTAAAGATGATAGCTCTTGAGTTTTTTTATAAGTAGTTGTATTTGTTTCGAAATTGTTAATTGGAAAGTCAGATTTAGAAAAACTAAAATTTGTAATCTCTTCATTTTTTTTTGTAATTGTTTCCCCATCATAAAGAACTAATACAGCAACATTAGCAATTTCTTTAAAAATTCCTTTTTTTGCGTAAGTCAATTGAAAATTTTCATTTCCAATTTCTTTCTTTAAATACAAATTATATAAATTGCCTTCACTATCTTTTTTTTCAGAAAAGATTGTAACTCCTTTAATTGTATCATTAAATTTTTGAGGCTTTATAAAATTTTCAAAAAAGTTTATTTTTGATGTTCTTAAAAAAGATCTAGCTAGATCCTGAGATTTAGGAACTATTATTGACGATAATAACATTTGTACAATCATTAAAATTAATGAAATTTTGATCATAAAATTAATCACTTGAATTTTATGTACTCCAAAATTCCAAAATATAATTAATTCATTGTCTGTCTCATATCTTATGGTTACATAAAAAACGCAAAAAAATAATACAAATGGAAATAGCCTGCTTAAAATCTTAGGAAATGAGAGTAATGAGTATTTAATGTATACAATGTAATCGCGTCCATCTTCTATCATAATATCTAAGTAGTTTACTGCTTGAAAAACCCAAATAATTATACTTGAGCTAATTAAAGCTATAAGAAAAAAAATTATGTAATCTTTAAGCAAGTGTCTAAATAGCAATTTTTTCATTGAATTAAGGTAATTTTATTCATATATACCATTCAACTCACAGAGAGTGTAACTAAAATTTATGTCTGTAAAAATTAGATACAATAAAAATTTATCAAAAAATGGTTTCAATAACGTCATTTTTTTTGTTAATGAAAAATTTGATATATCTGGCCTAAAAAAATTTTTATCAAAATCAGAATTCTTATTAGTCTCTGACTTATTAAAGATTAAAGATAACAAAAAAAATATTTTAACCTTTGAAATTGATTCTAAAAAAAACGTTATATTAATCTCTGTAAAAGATAGCTTAACTAACTCAGATATAGAAAATTTAGGTGCTAAGTTTTATTCTATTTCAAAAAATTTAAAACAAAATAAATATCATATATTTTCAGAGACAATTAGATCTAATAATTTATTAGGATATTTTTTGCATGGATTGAAGTTAAAATCATATAATTTTGTTAAATACAAAACAAAAAAAAATATAGAAATTATGGATATAACAATATCTGGTAAAAATGTTCCAAATTTAAAAGATCAAAATAAATTTAAGTCAATAGAGGAAGGGACTTTTTATGCTCGAGACTTAGTATCTGAGCCAGGAAATGTTTTGCATCCTGATGAGTATACCAAAAGAATTAAATCTTTGAAAAAAGTTGGTTTAAAAATAACTGTTTATGATAAAAAAAAATTAAAAAAATTAGGAATGAATACTCTGTTAGGTGTAGGTCAAGGTAGTATTAGAGGTTCATATTTAGTTACTATGGAATGGAACGGCCTGAAAGATAAATCAAATCCCTTAGCATTTGTAGGTAAAGGTGTTTGTTTTGACACTGGAGGAATTTCACTAAAGCCAGCAAAATTTATGGAAGATATGACTTATGATATGGCTGGTTCGGCAGTTGTTGTTGGTTTAATGAAAAGTTTAGCTCTGAGAAAAGCAAAAGTAAATGCAGTTGGGGTTGTTGGCTTAGTAGAAAATATGCCAGGTGGAAATGCACAAAGACCCGGAGATATAGTTAAATCATATAGTGGAAAAACAGTGGAAATATTGAACACAGATGCAGAGGGTAGACTGGTGCTTGCAGATGCACTAACATATACAGAGGAAAAATTTAAACCTAAATTTATAGTTGACTTAGCAACTTTGACTGGTGCAATCATTGTTTCATTGGGCTCAGAGTATGCAGGATTATTTTCAAATGATGATAAATTATCCAAACAACTAATTGATTCAGGAGAGAAGGTTGAAGAAAAAGTTTGGAGAATGCCTCTAAATAAGAATTTTGATAAATTGATAGATTCAAAAAATGCAGATATGCAAAACATAAATTATGTTGGAGGTGCAGGTTCAACAACTGCTGCTCAATTTTTACAAAGATTTATTTTAAATAAAACACCTTGGGCTCATTTAGATATAGCTGGAATGGCTTTTTCCAAATATGGGGGTGCATTAAATTCAGGTGGTGCCACTGGTTATGGAGTAAGATTATTAAATAAACTAATAGAGGATAAATATGAGTAATATCGAACAAACTTTATCAATTATAAAACCTGATGCAGTAGAGAGAAATCTCGAAAATGAAATTAAAGAAATGTTTAAAAATAATGGTTTTTCAGTGTTAAAAGAAAAAAAAATTCAAATTGAAAAATCTGAAGCAGAGAATTTTTATAAAGTTCATGAAACAAAGCCATTTTACAATGATTTATGTGAATACCTATCTTCAGGTCCGATTGTGGTAATGGTGCTTGAAAAAGAAAACGCTGTATTAGGAAATAGAGAATTGATGGGTGCAACAAATCCTAAAGATGCTAAAGACGGCACAATTAGAAAGAAATACGGTATTTCAATTGATAAAAACTCAGTTCATGGATCTGACAGTGTTGAAAATGCTAAAATTGAAATTGATTTTTTTTTTAAAGACTAAAAATTTTCAAAATAGCTTTTGGATATAATTTATGCTCTTGAGCTAAAATTTTTTTAGCAAGAGTATCTGGAGTATCTTTTTTTAAAATATTTACCTTTTTTTGAAGAATTATTTTTCCAGTGTCTAATTTTGAATTTACAAAATGCACAGTACATCCTGAGTACTTATCTTTATTTTTTATAGCTCTTTGATGAGTATTTAAGCCTTTATATTTTGGTAATAGGGAGGGGTGAATATTTAAAATTTTACCTTTAAAATTTTCAATAAAATTTTTTGAAAGAATTTTCATAAATCCTGCCAAGCAAACTAATTCAATTTTATTTTTTTCAAGTTCATCAAGTATTTTTTTTTCAGCAATTTCTTTTTTTTTGAAATTAATTATTTTTTTTTTAATTTTAAAAATGCCTCCATATTTCAAACCTTTAGCTAACTTATTATTGGTAATAATTAGGTTAATAAAAATAGGTGATTTCTTTAATTTAGAAAACTTAATAAGTGATTTTAAATTACTACCTGTTCCAGATATAAATACTGCAGTCTTTATTTTATTTGTTCCAGTTGATAGAACCATTTAATTTTACTTTATTTTTACCACTTATAATTTTTCCAATTACATAGGGTTTGTAATTTTTAGGAAAATAACTTTTAACTTTGTTTAAGTTTTTTTTATTAATAATTAAGCAAAAACCAACACTACAATTAAATGTTTTTAACATTTCGTTTTCTGATATTCCATTTTTTTTTAGCCAATTAAAAATTTTTAAAGTTTTGATTTTATTTAAATCAATATCAGCCACCATGTTTTCAGGTATAATTCTTTTGATATTATCAGCAAGTCCTCCACCTGTGATATTTGCACAACCATTGATAAGATTTTTTGAAATTAAATTAATTACTTCTTTAACATATATTTTTGTAGGTTTTAAAAGTTCTACTTTTAAAAATTTATTTTTATTTATGTTAATTTTTTTTTTATTAACAAGATATCTTACCAGTGAGAAACCATTTGAATGTAATCCACTAGACGGAATTGCTAGTATTAAATTATTTTTTTTGATTTTATTTTTATTTAAAATTTTATTTTTACTAACTACACCAACTGCAAAACCTGCTATATCAAATTTACCTTTTGAATAAGTACCAGGCATCTCAGCTGTTTCTCCACCCACAAGCTCACAATCTGATAGTTTACAGCCTTTAATTATTCCTTTCATGATCGATTTAAGTTTAGGTAAATCAATCTTGTTTATTGAAATATAATCTAAAAATAGTAGAGGTTTCGCACCTTGAACAATTAAGTCATTTACACTCATAGCCACAAGATCAATACCAATTGTATCAAATTTATTTAAAGTGTTTGCTATTTCAATTTTAGTTCCAACACCATCTGTACAAGCAACTATTTGAGGTTGTTTTATGTTGGTTGGAATATTTGAAATAGAACCAAATCCCCCGATATTGGAAAACTTTTTTTTGCCCCTTTTTTTTGATGATACTGATGAAATGAAATTTACAAACTTATCAGCAGCCTTAATGTTAACACCACTTTTTTTGTAGGTAAAATTTTTATTATTCATTACAATATTTTATGAGGTGTTTTTCAAAATTAATTAAACTGAAGAGTTTATATAATCTTTTTTTATTTCTTGCTTTATTAAATATTTTTTTTTCCACAGAAAATTGTGTTGCAAAAACATTTTCTATAAAAGAAATTGAAATATCATCTCCATTTAACTCCTCATTTGATAAAAATAAGATAATAAATCGAGGTTTTGTCGAAGCATATGAAGAACTTATTTTAACTATTGTTCAAAGCAAAGATCAAAAAATACTTCAAAATTCTTCAACCAAAGAAGTTAAAAGTTTAGTTGAAACATTTTCAATTGTTCAGGAACATTTTATTGATGAAGTATATAATCTTAGTTTAAATGTAGAATTCAATAAAAAAAGTTTTTTTGAATTATTAGAAAAAAAAAATGTATTTCCATCATCAATTATTGAAAAAGATTTAATGTTTTTTCCTATAGAGGTGGATGAAGAAAAAAATGAAATCTCTCTTTTTTCTGAGAGTCAATTATTTAAAAATTGGAACTTAAAAAAAGAAAAATATCATCAACTAAGTTACATTTTACCAAACGAAGATATTGATGATTATAATATAATAAAAAAAAATATTAACAATTTGGAAGATTTTGATTTTAGAGAAATTTCAAAAAAATATAATTTTGAAGATTTCATTGTAATGATTGTTTTTAAAAATAATGAAGAAGTAAGAGTACTTAATCAAATAGTATTTAATAATAATCAAAATTTAAAAAACTTTAAATTCAAAAATATCAACTTAGAAAATTTAGGAGATTTAGAAAAATTTATAGATAAACAAAAAATAGTTTTTGAAGACTATTGGAAATTAAAAAATGTAATAAATACATCAATTAAGTTGGATTTAACAATGTCAGTTGATAATAGCAATATAATTAAAATTGATCAGTTTGAAGAAACACTTTCAAATATAGAATTGGTAAATAACTTCAATATATTTAGATTTGATAATAAAAAAAACATTTATAAAATAATCTTTAATGGAACCCGAGATCAGTTCTTAGATGTGATGGAAGATTATGATTATTTTTTTGAAATTAAAAATAAAATTTGGTTATTAAAATGAAATCTTTAAACCAAGAAATCTTAAAATTTGATTATGATCAAAACTTTCAAGATCAGGATTTTTATGTGTCAAAATCTAATGAATTTTCATTTTTATTATTGAATAGTTGGCCCAAATGGGAAAAAAATTTTATAAATTTAATTGGTGAGAAATTTTCAGGTAAATCTCATTTAATTAATATTTTTTTACATAAATTTAAAGGTATTAAAATAAACGCAGCTGATATTAGCAATGAATATTTAAAAAAAATTAAAATCTATGAAAATATAATAATTGAAGATTTAAATAAAAATATTGATGAAAAGTTATTATTTACTTTTTTGAACAATATAGAGCAAGATAACAAATATTTAATTGTTACTTCAACCAAACCTATAGTTGATTACACTTTTGAATTAAATGATTTAAATTCTCGAGCTAAAAATTTTATTTTATCAAAGATTGATAAACCAGAGGATGATTTATTGTATGCTTTAATATTAAAAAACCTTTCTGATCGTCAGATATCAATTGATAAGAAATTAATAGATTTCATTATAAAAAGAATAGATAGATCCTATGGCAAAATATCTGAATTCATATATAAGATCGACGAAATTAGTTTAAAAAGGAAAAAACCAATTGATTTTAAAATTATTAAAGAAGCTTTAGGAGATTAATTGAGTAAATATAGAACACATACTTGTAACGAATTAAGAAAAGAAGACGTTGATAAAAAAATATTTCTTTCAGGTTGGATCAATAAAAAACGAGATCATGGCAACTTATTGTTCATAGATTTAAGAGATAATTATGGTGTCACTCAATGTATTATAGACAAAGATAATACAAATTTTACAAACTTAGAAAAAACTCAATTAGAAACTGTAGTTAAAATAGAAGGTAAGGTTGTAGCTCGATCTGAAGATACAATTAATAAAGAAATAGGCACAGGAGAAATTGAGGTAACAATTGATACATACGAAGAACTAGGTTCTTGCAAAGAATTGCCAATGCCAGTTTTCAGTGATCAAGAATATGCTGAGGAAATAAGATTAAAATATAGATTTTTGGATTTAAGAAGAAAAAAAATACATGAAAATATAATCTTAAGATCAAAAGTTATTTCATACATAAGAAATGAAATGACCAAATTAGGTTTTTTGGAATTCCAAACACCAATACTGACTTCCTCTAGTCCTGAAGGTGCTAGGGATTTTTTAGTTCCAAGTAGATTAAATCCAGGGAAATTTTATGCTTTACCTCAAGCGCCACAACAATTTAAACAACTAATTATGGTTTCTGGTTTTGATAAGTATTTTCAAATAGCTCCTTGCTTTAGGGACGAGGATGCAAGAGCAGATAGAAGTCCAGGTGAATTTTATCAATTAGATTTAGAAATGTCTTTTGTAGATCAAGAAGATGTTTTTAATGTTGTTGAAAAATTAATGGTTAATACTTTTAAAACATTTTCGAATAAAAAATTATTAAATGATAAGTTTCCAAGAATTTCTTACAAAGATGCAATGCTAAAGTATGGAAGCGATAAACCTGATTTAAGAAATCCACTATTAATAAATGATATTACAGAAATATTTACAAGAGAAGATGTGTCTTTTGAAATTTTTAAAAAGTTAGTAAAATCTGGTTCAAGAGTAAGATGTATAATAACAAAAAATACAAAGGATAAACCAAGAAGCTTTTTTGATAATATTGATAAATGGGCGAAAGAACAAGGTGCTTCTGGTTTAGCTTATTTTACATTTGAAAAAGATATTGAGTTATCTGGTAAAGGTCCCATAGGAAAATTTTTTTCAAAAGAAGCATTGTTAGAAATAATGAATTTAACTAATGCAGAAGTAGGAGATAGTATTTTTCTAGCTTGTGGCAAACAAAATGAATTAGAAAAAATAACTTCTCAGGCAAGAAATAAAATTGCAGAAGATTTAGATTTAATAGATGAAGATCTTTTCGCGTTTTGCTGGATAGTTGATTATCCAATGTTTGAAAGAGATGAAGTAACCAACAAAATTGAATTTAGTCATAATCCATTTTCTATGCCACAAGGTGATTTAACAGACAAAGAGCTTGAAAATCCTCTAGAACTATTGGCATACCAATACGATATTGTTTGTAATGGTATTGAATTGTCCTCTGGTGCTATAAGAAATCATAAACCCGAACTTATGTATAAATTATTTTCTATGGCTGGATATGATAAGCAGCAAGTAGATGAAAAATTTAGTGGTATGATAAATGCATTAAGTTACGGTGCTCCACCACACGGAGGTATCGCTCCAGGAATAGATAGAATAGTTATGTTGTTAGCTAATGAAAAAAATATTAGAGAAGTAACAATGTTTCCAATGAACCAAAATGCACAGGATTTGATGATGAACGCTCCATCTGAAGTTAATCCCGAACAGTTAAAAGAATTGAACTTGTCTTTAAAAAATAAAAAATAAAATTATTTTTTACCTTTAAGACTTATTTTAACATCAGATAAATCAACTAGATTTTTTTTATAGTTATTTCTTACAAATCCTTTGCTAGTAATATCCTTAACAATTTTTAATAATTGATTTTGATCTTCATTTTCTTGATCATTCGTATCGTTTCCACCAATTGCAGGAGTATGTGCAAGATCTTCTCTATTTTGGTAAGATATAGCTAACTCTCTAAAAATATAATCCAAAATAGAAGTAGCGCTCAATATCCTATCATTTCCATGTACTTTACCTGATGGTTCAAATTTTGTTCCCACGAATGCACTTATAAATTCATCTAGTGGTACTCCGTATTGAAGACCTAAAGATACTGCTATAGCAAAGTTATTCATTAATGCCTTAACTAGCTCTCCTTCTTTACTTGTGTCGATAAATATTTCTCCAATTTTTCCATCTTCATATTCACCTGTATGAAGATAAACTTTATGATCTCCAATTGTAGCTTTTTGAATATAGCCTTTTCGTCTGTCAGGCATACTAAATCTTTTTCCACCTTTTTCTGAGGACTTGTTTAAGTTTTGAACGACTGTTTCTTTACTTATAGAATTTTCACTTGCACTTTTTGAAACTATTTCAATTTTTTTATTTTCAACTACTTTTTTGTTATTTGGATCTAAACTTTTAGTTTTTCTATTGTCTAATTTGACATCTAAAACTTCGAATTTACCATCGTCTCTTTTTTCTAGATTTTTAAGCTCTGTTTCATTTATGTTGTCTAAGTAATGATTCACCTTAAAGGTACAAGTGTAATAAGTTTCTACAAGATATTTTGCCATTTCACCTCAGTTTAAAATTAGTTTGAAAATAGATTCTTTTAATTTATATACTTATTCAAATTTTAGTCTAATTTAATTTTTACAATTTTTAATTGAAATAAAAAATAAAATAACATGTTGACACTTTTTAAAAAAATTTTCACTTGGTGGAATCAAGATACTTTTGGAACAAGATTAAAAACAATTTTTTTTGGAAAACTTGCTGGCACAGATCAGTTTGGAAACAAATATTATGAAGATAAAAAAGGAAAAAGATGGGTAATATATTCTGATGTTATTGATGCATCAAAAATTCCAGTTGAGTGGTACTCATGGATGCATTTTACACCTAACAAAATAGAAAAAAAACATGAGCTAGAAAAATATGAATGGCAAAAACCTCATCAATCCAATTTAACTGGTACCGAAGAAGCATATTATCCAAATAAAAATAAAGATGGTGTTAAAAAAAAATATACTAGTTGGAAAGAATAGTTTTTTTCTTTACTTGCTAATCTTCTTTTTTCTATTCACATATATTTCACATTCCAATAGTCAACTTGAAGGTTCTTTTACTGAAATTAAAATTTTAGATAAAATTAGTTCTAAAAATACATCATTAAAACTTAAAAATGGTCAATTACTAAAATTTAAAGACTTATCAATTCAGAGTTTAAAATGTAAAAATTCTGAATTTGATGATAACCCAGAAATTACTGCTTATATACAAGTCAGAGATTTATCAAACCAAAACAATGATGAAGTTTTTGTTTTTAATGGATGGATGTTTTCTTCAAGCCCTTCAATAACTCCTTTTGATCATCCTATTTATGATGTGTGGCTAATAAAATGTTATTAAACTATAGTATCTTTATCTAGCCAGCTCACATTAAAATCTGAATTGATAAATTTTTTATGATTTAACAATTTTTTGTGAAGTGGAATAGTAGTCGTAATACCTTCAATAACAAATTCATCCAAAGATCTATTCATTCTTTGAATAGCTTCTGTTCTATTTCGTCCATGACAAATTAACTTACAAACCATACTGTCATAATATGGAGTAACTTTGTAACCTTGAAATATAGCTCCATCTACTCTTGTTCTAAATCCAGATGGCTGGTGACACATACTTATAACGCCTGGAGATGGTTGAAAATTTTTACTAGCATCTTCAGCGTTTATTCTGCATTCAATAGCATGACCTCTTGGGTTAATGTCGCTTTGCTGTAGTGCTGTTTCTTCAGAAAATGCTATCCAAATTTGCTCTTTGATAATATCTACTCCTGTCACCATTTCTGTAACAGGGTGTTCTACTTGAACTCTTGTATTCATTTCAAGAAAGTAAAACTTTCCATCTTCATAGATAAACTCGACTGTACCAGCCCCCATGTACCCAATCTTAGAGACCATTTTTACAGTTTTTTCAAAAAGATCTTTTCTAATTTCATCATTCAAAACAGGACTAGGAGTTTCTTCAATAAGTTTTTGATGTCTTCTTTGAACAGAGCAATCCCTTTCATGCAAATGCACAACTCTGTTTTTTCCTGCTAGTATTTGAACTTCTATGTGTCTTGGATTTTGAAAGAATTTCTCAATATACACTTCGTCGTTACCAAAGTATTTTTGTGCTTCTGATTTTGCTGTGGAAAATAAAGTTTCAAATTCTTCCTCTTTATGTACTATTTTCATACCTTTTCCACCACCTCCACCTGAGGCTTTAATCAGAACAGGAAAACCAATTTTTTTACAAAGGTCTTTTGCTTCATTAATATCCCTAACACCACCTTCAGATCCTTCAATAACAGGTAAACCATTTTCTTTAGCTATTCTTTTAGCTTGAATTTTATCTCCCATCATTTCAATATGTTTGGAAGATGCACCAATAAATTTAATTTTATTTTCCTCTAAAATTTTAGCAAAGTTAGCATTTTCAGATAAGAAGCCATATCCTGGATGAACAGCATCTGCATTAGTCAGTTCTATTGCAGACATTAATGCGGGAATATTTAAATAACTGTTTGCTGGTTGATGAGAACCTATGCAGACACTTTCATCTGCCATTCTTACATGCATGCTTTCTCTATCAACATCTGAATGGACTGCTACGGTTGCAATACCCCATTCTTTACATGCTCTTATAATTCTAACTGCAATTTCTCCACGATTTGCAATTAAAATTTTTTTGAACATTAATTATTCTAAAATAAGAATTGTTTGACCAAACTCAACTGGCTGACCATCATCAACACAAATCTCTTTTACAACACCATCATGAGTGGAAGGGACGTGATTCATAGTCTTCATTGCTTCAACAATCATTATTGTGTCACCTTTTTTAATTTTTTTACCAACCTCAACAAATTTTTTTGCCCCCGGTTCTGGCGCATGATAAGCGGTTCCAATTATTGGAGAAGTAATTTCTGTACCAGATTTAACGCTTTCAGCAGATTGGGAAGCAGCAGTTAAATTTGTATTGTTTACAGATGCTGGAATTGTTTGGTTGCTAATTGATACGTTATTTTTTGAAACTTTAATTTTAGTATCTTTTTCAGTAATTTCTATTTCAGTTAAATTAAACTCATCTAAATAATTACTAAGTTCTTTGATTATGTTTTTATCTATTTTCATTTTTGTAAAAGCTTTTGTAATGAAATTATGGCCAAAATATATCCCTCAGTGCCTAATCCAAAAATCCCACCTGTTGCAACTCCACTAATAAGTGATTTATGTCTAAATTCTTCTCTTTTATATATGTTTGATATATGCATTTCAATTATTGGTTTCTTGAACAATTCAAGAGCATCTCTTATTGCAACTGAAGTATGTGTAAATGCAGCAGCATTTATAATCATTCCATCATAAGTTTTGCGTGCATCTTGAATTGTATTTACTAAATCTCCCTCCAAATTTGATTGGATAAATTCACAGTCAAGCCCAATTTCTTTTGATTTTTTTAAACAATTTTCTTTAAGTTGTTCATAGTTACCTGATCCATATTGTGATTGTTCTCTTTCACCTAATAGATTAAGATTTGGACCGTTAATAATAATTATTTTATTATTCATTCAGCTTTTATATACGATGAAAAAAATAAAAATCAAAGTAAATGGTAAAAACAGATCAATTTCTGAAACATATAAACTTTCAGATTTAATAAAACACCTTAAAATTCCTATGAAAAAAGTAGCAATTGAACTTAATGAAGAAATAATAGATAAAAAAAATGTTAACAAAATTAAATTAAATCAAAACGACAAAATTGAGATTGTTCATTTTATAGGAGGAGGGTAATATGAAAAAAGATAATCTCATCATTGCTAAAAAAAAATTTAAATCTAGATTAATTGTTGGCACTGGAAAGTATAAAACGATGTCTGAATGTGCCAAAGCTATCAAATTATCAGGAGCAGAGATAGTTACTGTTGCAGTTAGAAGAGTAAATATTTCTGATAAAAACAAACCCTTGTTAATGGATTATATAGATCCAAAAAAGATTACCTATTTACCTAATACAGCAGGTTGTTTTAATTCTAAAGAAGCCCTTAGAACTTTGAGGTTAGCAAGAGAAATAGGTGGGTGGAAATTAGTTAAATTAGAAGTTCTAGGAGATAAGGAAAATTTATTTCCTGATATGATTGAAACTTTAGAATCTACTGAAGTTCTCACCAAAGAGGGATTTAAAGTTATGGTTTATTGTAACGATGATCCATTAATGGCAAAAAGATTAGAAAATGTTGGAGCTGCTGCGATAATGCCACTAGCAGCACCAATTGGATCAGGTTTAGGAATACAAAATAAAATTAATATTCAAATAATCAGGAAGCAAACAAAAGTTCCATTAATTATTGATGCGGGTCTTGGACAAGCTTCTGATGCTACAATTGCAATGGAACTTGGTTGTGATGGAGTATTGGTAAACACAGCAATCGCGAAAGCAAAAAAACCATTTGATATGGCTCTTGCATTTAAAAATGCTGTTATTGCTGGAAGACAATCATACAATTCAGGAAGAATAGATAAAACCTTAATGGGAAACCCCTCTTCTCCACTAAAAGGTATTATTTAGTTTTTTTATAATATTTCTTTTTTTTATAATTTTTTTTTATTTTTTTAACTTCTTTTTTTTGAGAAATTTTATCTTCTTTATTTTGGGTTTCTAAGTTTTTTAATTTTTCATAATGCTCAATAAGTTCAATTGTTTTTTTTGATTTATTTTGAATATTAATAATATATTCCGGTATTATTAAAGAATTGTCGCTAATAATATCGATAGTCATTTTATTCTTTTTTTCAAAGTAAGTTAAATCATTAACAAAATTTTCTTTTAGAAAATCTGAAATTTTTTCGCAGACTTTTACTTCAACAAATTTTGCTTTATTGGTTACAGCCTTTAATTCAACAATTTTTAATAATTTTTGAGCAAAAGACTCGTCTGTTAAAGTTACCTTCCATTTAACAGCACTTTCTCTCAATCTTTGTCTAGACATTTCTAAAAGGCCAAAATTACTTATTCTTCCAATTTGGATTCTTGCTCTATCAGATCTACATTTTTCCTTAAGCTTTCTTTCTACTAAACGTCGGTTGCCAAAACTAAGCATGTCAATGAAGTCTATAATTATTAATCCTGATAAATCTCTAATTTTTATCTGTCTTGCAATTTCTTCTGCTGCTTCAATATTTGTGTCTAACGCTGTACTCTCAACATTTTTACCTTTAATTGAGCTACCAGAGTTAATGTCTATTGATACAAGCGCCTCGGTAGGATTAATAACTAAATATCCTCCAGATTTGAGTTTAATTTCTGAGTCAAAAATTTGATTTAATTTTTGTTCAATGTTTTCCTCAATAAATAGTGGTGTTCTTCCTCTATATTTTTTAACTTTTTTTACACTTGATGGCATCATTGTTTTCATAAAAGATTGGGCTTTTTTATAACCTTCATTTCCTTCAACAATAATTTGGTTAGTACTATCATCGTACATATCTCTTAAAGTTCTTTTAATTATTTCACTTTCTTGATGAATTAAAGAGGGTGCTATAGAATTAATTGCATTATCTTTTATCTGTCCCCAAGTATTAATTAAAGTTGTTAAGTCACTATTGATTTCATTTTTTGTTTTGTTGCTTCCTGCTGTTCTTACAATTAAACCCATCTCTTTAGGAATTTCAATTTCATTTAAAATAGTTCTAATTTTTTTTCTATCTGCAGGATTAAATATTTTTCTAGAAATTCCACCACCTTTAGGTGTGTTTGGCATTAACACTATATATTTTCCTGCAATTGAAATAAAAGTGCTTAGAGCAGCACCTTTTTGACCCCTCTCGTCTTTGATGACTTGGACAAGAATTACTTGATTGGGTTTAATTACTTCTTGAATTTTGTATCTTTTAAATTTGAATCTTTTTTCAGGTTTTTTTTCAGTTTTTTCCTCTGTATCTGAATTTTCTTTTGTATCTACTTCCTCTTTGTCAGACTCTACATCTTCAACTTTTTCCTCTATTGGATCATCTATTTCAAGTTTGCCCTCAGCAATATTTTCTTCTTCTTTTGCTTCAACTTGTTTTGAAAGTTCTTCTCTTGCTTTTTCTTCCTCTTCTTTTATTTTTTCTAAGTCCGCTTTTGGTATTTGATAGTAATCTGACTGAATATCGTTAAATGATAAAAATCCATGTCTTTCTCTTCCAAAGTCAACAAAGGCTGCCTGGAGCGAAGGTTCAATCCTGCTTACCTTACCTAAATATATATTATTTTTTATTAAATTGTTTTTTAAACCTTCGTACTCGTAGTCTTCAATATTTTCGCCTGATTTAAGTACAACTCTAGTTTCATTTGGATGCGATGCATCGATATATAAATTTTTTTCCATAATATGTTGATTGTTAAGTTCATTAATTTTTTTTGTAATAAATTTTGTTTATCTATGATGCCTTATCTTTAACAAATTCCAAGATATAATGGAAATAAAATGAGTAAATTATTCAAAAATATTCTGTTATTTTCCTCCACTATTTTAATATTATTGGGTATTTTGATATTTAGTATTTTATGGAAATACTCCAACGATATTCCAGATTATAAATTTCTTAAGAGTTATAAGCCACCAGTTTCAAGTAAAGTTTATTCAAGAAATGGAGAATTGGTTGCAGATTTTTCAAAAGAAAAAAGAGTTTTTGTTCCGTACAATGCTATACCAAAAAATGTAATTAATTCATTTTTATCTGCAGAAGATAAAAATTTTTTCTCTCACCCCGGTGTTGATGCGAAAGGAGTTCTAAGAGCAGTTATAAACAATATTTCAAATATAATGGCCTCTAAAAGATTAGAAGGTGCCTCAACCATTACCCAACAAGTAGCAAAAAATTTTTTATTAACAAATGAAGTAAGCCTAAATAGAAAGATAAAAGAGGCAATTTTAGCATTTAGAATTGAGAGAGCATTATCAAAAGAAAGGATATTAGAACTTTATTTAAATCAAATCTATCTTGGTAGTGGAGCCTATGGCGTAGCTGCTGCAAGCTTAGAATATTTTGATAAATCTATAAGAGAACTTAATTATTCAGAAGCTGCATTGTTAGCTGCTTTACCTAAAGCGCCTAGTAAATACAATCCTTATAAAGATAAAGATTTAGCAAAATTTAGAAGAAATTTAGTTTTAAAAAATTTATATGAAAATAATTATATTACATCTGAGTGGTTAGAAAAATTAAGTAATCAAGAAATTAAATTAAAGAAAAAACAAAAAATATACTTAGAAGATGCACAATATTATATTGAAGACGTTAGAAAAAATGTCATAGAAAGTTTGACATACGATAAAGTTTATAAACAAGGTCTAAATATCAATACTCCAATAGATTTAGATTTACAAAAAATTGCAACTAATTCTCTAAGATCTGGATTAATTTCCTATGATCAGAGAAAAGGTTGGAGGGGAGCACTAATTAACAAACCTTACAATTCGGACTGGTATAAAGATTTAGATAAATACAAACTTGAAAAATCAATTAATTGGAAATTAGCAATTGTAAAAAAATTAAATAAATTTTCAGCAATTGTAGAAACGATTGATAAAGATGATGGTGTTATTGAATATAAAGATATTTCTTGGACAAAAAAAGAGTTTAACCAAATATTAAAAATCGGAGACATAATTTATGTGAAACAAATAAAAGACAAAAAATATAGTTTACAACAATTACCAAAAATAAATGGAGGGATTGTTGTTATGGATCCTTATACGGGAAGAGTTTTGGCTCTTAATGGTGGTTTTAGTTTTAAAAAAAGTGAGTTTAATCGCGCAACACAAGCAAAAAGACAACCAGGTTCTGCATTTAAACCATTCGTTTATGCTCTTGCTTTAGAAAATAATTATACACCTACATCATTAGTTTTAGATGCACCTTTAGTTTTAGATCAAGGGGATGATTTAAAGTTGTGGAAACCAGAAAATTATGGAAAAAAATTTTACGGTCCATCCACCATCAGAACCGGATTGGAGAAATCAAGAAATCTAATGACAGTTAGAATAGCTCAAGATTTAGGGTTAGATAAAATTATCGACTATTCTAAAAAACTTTCAATTTATGAAGATCCTGAAGAACTTTTGTCAATTTCCTTAGGTTCTGCTGAAACTACTTTGTTGCAGCTTACATCTGCTTACTCTGTTTTTGTTAATGGAGGAAAACTTGTTGAACCTGTTTTGATTGACAGGATTCAAGATAGTGAGGGAAATACTATTTATAATAATGATAAGAGATCTTGTGTAAATTGTGATGCAATATCCTATCTTAGTGACGATTATCCTGAGTTAAAAAATAAATATTTACAAATTTTTTCGGAAGAAACTGCATATCAAATGACGTCAATTCTTGAAGGGGTAGTTCAAAGAGGAACTGCAAAAAAATTAAGAGATTTAAAATTAAATATAGCAGGAAAAACTGGAACTACGAATAATAATACTGATACATGGTTCATTGGTTTTACATCAAACTTGTTAGTAGGTGTTTACGTAGGAATGGATAGTCCAACACCACTTGGTAAATTTGAAACAGGATCAAAAACAGCCTTACCTATATTTAAAAATTTTATAAAAAATTCTGTTAAAAAGTCTGAGGCTAGACCATTTAAAGCTGCAAAAGATACAATAATGATGGTTGTGGATCCCTCAACAGGCCAGAAAGCTAAATTTACATCCAAAAATACAATAATTGAGGTTTTTAAAAAGAAAAATGTTTTAGATGGCAAAGTTCTTTATTCAAATTCTGATAGAATGGATATAAACAACATATTAAAGTTTTACTAATGGATAACAATTACCAAAATTACAAAGAAGAAATAAATAAGATTAATCAAAGAATTAAGGAGTATCTTTGAAAACAATAAAATTTACTCAAAACTTGAAAAATTAAATTCTCAAATGTTGGATGCCAATTTTTGGCAAGATAGAGATAATTCAAAAAAAGTTATAAAAGAGAAAAAACTCTACGAAGATTTAGTAAATTCTTTAAATCAGTCTATCCAAAAATTAAATGATTTTGATGATTTGAATGAGCTTGCTTTAGAGGAAAATAATCTAGCGGTTCAGGAAGAAACTTTACAAAATATTAAGGATTTAAAAAAAGAGGTAAAAAAAAATGAAATCAAATGTTTTTTATCAGACGAAGCAGATTCATTAGATTGCTATATAGAAATACATGCAGGCGCTGGAGGGACTGAAAGTCAAGATTGGGCAGATATGTTGAGAAGGATGTATTTGAAGTGGTCTGATAAAAAAAGTTTTACATCAAATTTAATTAGTGAGCATAAGGGAGATGAAGCTGGAATTAAATCAGCAACAATAAAAATTGAAGGTGATTATGTATTTGGTTGGTTGAAAAAAGAATCAGGCATTCATCGTTTGGTTAGAATTTCTCCATTTGACTCAGGAGCAAGAAGGCACACAAGTTTTGCAAGTGTCTGGATTTACCCAGTAGTGGATGAAAATATAAATGTTGAGATTTTAGAGAAAGATTTGAGAATAGATACTTATAGATCAAGTGGTGCTGGTGGACAGCATGTAAATACAACTGATAGCGCTGTAAGAATTACACATATTCCATCGAAAATAGTAGTCCAATGTCAAAATGAAAGATCGCAACATAAAAATAAAGAAACTTGTATGAATATGTTAAAAGCAAGACTGTACGATTTTGAAATTAAAAAAAGAGAAGAGGAGAACCAAAGTACAGAAAACAGTAAGTCAGAAATTGGTTGGGGGCATCAAATAAGATCATATGTTTTGCAACCTTATAGATTGGTAAAAGACAACAGAACAAATTTTGAAAGCACAAGTCCAGATAAAATTCTTGATGGAGAATTAGATGATTTTTTAGAACAATCTCTTTACAAAATTAAATGAAAATAAATATTTTTAAATACTTTTTAATATTTCTAGGATTTTTAATATCACTGATATTTTATTTAAGCATTGTTGGAATAGAAACAGACAAATTTAATCAGCAGATAAAAGATACAGTTGTTCAAAGTAATAAGAATTTGGATGTATCTTTAAAAAAAGTAAAATTAATTCTTGATCCTTTTAAACTTAAAATAAATGCAAAAACTATTGGCGCAAATATCTATTATGCAAATAGACCACTTGAACTTGAATACATAAAAACTCAAGTATCACTTGATTCTATTCTTAAAAATAAATTAGTTTCCTCTAATTTTGAAGTGGCAACAAAGTCAATATTATTAAAAGATTTTGTAAAATTTATAAGAGCCACAAGTAACAAACCAGAATTATTAATTTTGGAAACTTTCATAAAAAAAGGACATGTAATTTTAGATCTAAATCTTAACTTAGATCAAAATGGAAAAATTAAAAATGATTACAAAATTAAAGGATTATTGAAAGATGGAAAATTTAAATTTTTTAATGGAATAGATTTTAAT
>NZ_JBNAIZ010000017.1:0-16577 GCF_052047875.1 Candidatus Pelagibacter sp. HIMB1521
TTTTTTTAGTTTACTATAGAAATAATATTTTAATAAGATTTACTTTTATTTAATAATAAATAAGTAATAAGCATTTTTAAATCTTATTTAAAAAAAATAAAATACATATAAATAAAATTGAAATTATATTGTTTTGTAGTGTTGTCCCAAACACTTTTAAAATTATAAAAAACTACTTTTCTAAAATCACTAAAGTTAAATGCAACGAGGTAAAAAACTTGAATTTAAAATCAATGATTAAAATTAAAGTTGATTACAAGCAGGTAGGCTCTGATAGAATTACAAATGCCATAAGCTTATTGGATAACAAAAATAATTATATAATTTTAGATTTTGGTACCGCTACAACATTTGATGTTTTAATAAAAAATACGTATATGGGAGGAATAATAGCTCCTGGAATTAAGTTGTCTCTTAATACTTTGTCAGACAGAGCTACTTTAATCCCAAAAATTGAGCTTAAACGTATGAAAAAAGTAATAGGCAGCAACACACTTTCTGCTGTTAGATCAGGTTTTTTTTGGGGTTATTCTGGTTTAATTGACAATATGATTAATTTAATTAAGAAAGAGACAAGAAAATCCTTTAAAGTTGTATTGACAGGTGGATTTTCTGATTTATTTACAAGTTCAATAAAATCGAAAGTTAAACATAACCAAGATATTACAATTAAAGGTCTAATAAAGATTTCTGAGCAAATAAAATAATTATGAAAGATGAATTGTTATTTTGTCCACTAGGTGGATCTGGTGAGATAGGTATGAACATGAATTTGTTTGGTTACGGTCAACCAAGCGATCATAAATGGATAATGGTAGACATTGGTGTAACTTTTGCTGATGACACTATACCAGGTGTTGATTTAATTTATCCTGATCCTGGATTTATTGTTGAAAGAAAAGATAACTTGTTGGGTATAGTTTTAACTCACGCGCATGAGGATCACATTGGAGCAATCGCACATTTATGGCCAAAATTAAGATGTAAAATATTTGCTACTCCATTTACAGCAGTTTTGATTAAAGAGAAGTTTCGAGAAAAACAAATAGATATTACTAATGATTTACAAATTGTTGAATTAAATGGAACTGTTTCATTAGATCCATTCGAAATTGAATATATAACTTTAACTCATTCAATTTTAGAACCCAATGGCTTGAGAATAAAAACTCCTGCTGGTGTAATTTTACACACAGGAGATTGGAAAGTAGATCCCAATCCACTTATTGGTGACAATATAAATGATAAGAGATTAAAAGAAATTGGTGATGAAGGAGTATTAGCAATGATCTGTGACTCTACTAATGTTTTTAGTGCCGGTAAGTCTGGATCTGAACTTGATGTTAGAAAAAATATGTTAAATGTAATGTCGAGATTGAAAAAGAGAATTATCATCACTTCATTTGCATCCAATGTAGCAAGAATGGAGACAGCATTTTATTGTGCTGAGCAAACAGGAAGACAAATTTCACTAGTTGGAAGATCGATGCATCGTATTTATAAAGCTGCACGTCAATGTGGATATTTAAAAAATACAATTGAACCAATTGACCCTCGTGAAGCTAAAAATTTCTCAAGAGAAAAAATAGTTTATCTTTGTACAGGTAGCCAAGGAGAACCAATGGGAGCGATGATGAGAATTTCTAGTTATGTACACCCTGATGTTTTTATTGAAAAAGGTGATGCTGTAATATTTTCATCAAAAATTATACCTGGAAATGAAAAAAAACTTTATAAATTGCACAACCAACTTGTTAAAGATGGTATAGAAGTGATATCTGAGGAAACTGAATTTGTTCATGTTTCTGGTCATCCAAATAGAGAAGATTTAAAAGAAATGTATGAATGGGTTAAACCTAAATGTGTAATACCTGTACATGGTGAACATAGGCACATGATAGAACACATAAATTTTGCAAAAGAAATGCAAGTTCCATATCCTGTACAAGTAGAAAACGGTGATATAGTTAAGTTATATCCTGGTAATCAGCCTGAAGTTTACGACAAAGCTCCAAGTGGTCGATTATATTTAGATGGTAATGTAAGTGTCGATCCAGACTCACAGTCAATAAAAGATAGAAAAAATTTGAGTGCTAATGGATATCTTGAAGTAACTTTAATGATAACACCTAAAGGAAATATTCACAACAATCCTGTGCTTTCTTTTCGTGGGTTGCCAGTAGATGATAGAGAAGAATTTGTTTATGGGTTAGAAGAAGAAATAGAAAAAACTTCTAGAACTTTTAAAATTGGAAGCAAGCAACAAGAGCATAATTTAATTGATGCATTAAAAATTGCCTGCAGAAAATTTTCTAAAGAAAGAACGGGGAAAAAACCTTTCACTAATATTAACCTTGTTAGAATTTAATGAGTGTAACTGGTTTAGCAATTATCTATGTAATTATATGGTGGATAGTCTTCTTTGCTATACTTCCTATTGATGTAAACAGAGCAAAAACAGTAAAAATTGATGGTGAAGATCCAGGATCACCTGAAAACCCAAAAATGTTGAAAAAATTCTTGTATTGCACAGGTATAACAACTGTAATTTTTATTATTATTTATTTATTAATAAAATTTGAATATTTAAATTTAAGAAATATGATTAGTTAAGATGCTTTTATCAAATTCATTTATTCCGATATTAAAAAATAATCCTTCTGAAGCAAAAATTAAATCTCATCAATTAATGTTGAGAGTTGGTATGATAAAGCAAGCTTCTGCAGGAATATACTCATGGTTACCTTTAGGATTTAAGGTAATGAAAAAAATAGAACAAATTGTTAGAGAAGAGCAAAATAAGATTGGAGCTCAAGAAATATTAATGCCAACAATTCAGTCTAGTGAGATATGGAAAGAAAGTGGTCGATATGATGATTACGGTGAGGAGATGCTTAGAATAACTGATCGTCAAAATAGAGAAATGCTTTATGGACCTACCAATGAAGAGCAAGTTACAGAAATTTTTAGATCTTCAATTAAATCTTATAAATCATTACCCCAACTTATGTACCACATACAATGGAAATTTAGAGACGAAATAAGACCTAGATTTGGAATAATGAGGGGAAGAGAGTTTTATATGAAAGATGCTTATTCATTTGATGTATCAGATGAGGAAGCATTTTTTTCTTATAATAAATTTTTTCTTTCATATTTAAAAACTTTTAAAAGATTAGATCTAACCGCAATACCTATGGCTGCTGATACAGGCCCAATTGGAGGAAATTTATCTCATGAATTTATTATCTTAGCAGACACAGGTGAGAGTAAAATTTTTACTGACAAAAGAATTTTTGACTTAAACAGTGATGATACTCAATTAGAAAAATCTTCGTTAGAAGAAATGAGAAAAAAATATGAGCAATTTTATGCTGTGACAGATGAAAAGTTTAACAAAGATGAATTTGAAAAAATAGTTTCTAAAGAAAATCAATTAATCACAAAAGGTATTGAGGTAGGCCATATATTTTATTTTGGCGACAAATATTCAAAACCTATGAATGCATCAGTAGATTTACCAGGTGGAAAAAAAGATTTTGTTAAAATGGGTTCTTATGGAATTGGTGTATCAAGGTTAGTAGGGGCAATAATAGAGGCAAAATATGATGAAAAAAATGAAATCATGAAATGGCCATTGTCTGTTGCTCCATATGATATTGCTTTGATACCAATGATAAATAAAAACGATAATTCAGCACTAGATAAGGCTAACAATATTAATAATGAGTTATTAAAAAATAATATTGATGCTCTTATTGATGACACTGATGAAAATTTTTCATCCAAAATTAAAAAAATGAATTTAATTGGGGCTCCGTATCAAATTATCATTGGAAAGAAGAGTGAGGGTGATTTATTAGAGTTCAAAGAAACAGGTGGTGAAACTCAAAACTTGCCTTTAAGCAAAATTATAGAAATTATAAATAAACAAAAAAATTCAATTTGATTTCTACTTTAGAAAAAGAAATTACTTTTAGATTTTTAAAAGCTAGAAAAAAAGATGGCTTTTTAAATGTTATTTCAATATTTTCCTTCATTGGAATAAGTCTAGGTGTTGCTATTCTAATTATTGTTATGTCAGTAATGAATGGTTTTAGAACAGAATTAATTAACAAAATTGTTGGATTTAATTCACATGTAACTGTTAAACCTTATTCAAATTCAATAGATGAATATAAAATAAATAATAAACTAAAGTTAATCTCTAAGAATATAATTTTTAGCAATTCAGGAGAGGCAATTATTGTTAAAAATAATAATACTAAAGGAATAGTGTTACGAGGCTATAAACATAATGATCTTTTAAATTTAGAAGTATTAACAAATGAAAAATTTAAAGGTGAATTAAATAAATTTGATAAAAATTTTATATCAATAGGAAGCGAACTAAGTTTTTCTCTAAATCTTGAAATAGGAGATGAATTGACTCTAATGTCACCATCTGGTGTTCAAACAATAATTGGCAGTATGCCGAAACAAAAAACTTTTATTGTTAATTCAATTTTTAATAGTGGTTTAGCAGAATTTGATAACAATATTGCATTTATTGAACTTAATGTTTTAGAAGAGTTCTTTGGATACGATTCCGACGAAAGAAATTTAGAAATTTATCTGAAAAATCCAAATAATATCGAGTCTCAAAAATTAATAGTGAAACAAGTTTTTGTTGATGAATTTGTCTTTAGCTGGGCAGATATGAATAGTTCATTATTTTCAGCTCTAAAAGTTGAACGGAATGTTATGTTTATTATTTTGTCATTAATAATAATTGTTGCTGCATTTAATATTATTTCAGGATTAACTATTTTGGTAAAAAACAAAACGAGGGATATTGCTATCTTAAAATCAATTGGAGTATTAAATAAATCAATAATTAAAATATTTTTTTTAGTTGGAGTAATAATAGGTACTTCTGCAACAATTTTTGGTATTTTTTTAGGTGTAACTTTTTCTATTTATATTGAAAATTTTAGACAATTTTTGAGCTCAGTTTTCAATATAAGTTTATTTCCTGAAGAAATATATTTTCTAAGCAAGATGCCATCTGAGATCAACCCGACATCAATTATTCTAATTTCAGTTTGCTCAATAATTATAACTATTTTAGTATCAATTTTTCCAGCTTTTAAAGCGGCTAGATTGGATCCAATTAAATCTTTAAAATATGAGTAAGTATTTAGAATTAAAAAGTATATCTAAAAGCTTTGAGACTGAAAAAAAGATTAAAGTCTTAAAAGGTTTGTCGCAAAATTTTGAAAAAGGTAAAATTTATTCAATCATGGGCCCTTCAGGTTCAGGTAAATCAACTTTGTTAAATTTAATTTCTTTAATAGACAGACCTTCATCAGGTCAAATTATGTTTAATCAAAATCAAATTAATTTTAATGACACAGAAGAAAATGATATTTTTAGATCAAAAAAAATTGGTATTGTTTATCAACAAAACAATCTTCTTTCTGATTTTACTGCCATCGAAAATATTTATTTAGCATCACTTGCTAACAATAATGACAAAGAATTAGCAATTACAAAGGCTAAAAAATTATTAAAAAAAATTGGTCTCTCAAATAGATCAAATCACTTTCCTTCACAACTTTCAGGTGGTGAGGCTCAAAGAGTAGCTATAGCAAGAGCTATCGTAAATGATCCTGAAATAATCTTGGCAGATGAGCCAACAGGCAGTTTGGATATGAACACAGCAAAAGAAGTTTTTAAACTTTTATATAATCAAAAAAAATCAGATAGATTAATAATATTTGCAACTCACAATAGATTTTTTGCTAATAAGGCAGATTGCCTATTGGAGATGAGAGATGGTATTATAAAATCATCTAATGTCTGAGTCATTAAATCAAAACTTTAATCATTTAAAAGTCCATACACAATATTCTATATGTGAAGGCGCAGCCAAGATTGATGATTTACAAGAATATTGCAAATCAAACAAAATTAAATCTTTAGGAATAAGTGACACTTCTAATTTATGTGGAGCTTTAGAATTTGCAGAAAAAATTTCTAAATCAGGAACACAGCCAATTATTGGTACTCAAATTAATTTTAAACTAAATGATACAATTGGATTGTTACCTTTGTTTGCCTTGAATGAAACAGGTTATAAAAAAATTATTGAATTGTCCTCGAATTCATATTTAGAAAATGATGAATTAAGTGACCCTCATGTAAATTTTGATGAATTATTAAAAAGTTCTGATGGTGTTTCAGTTTTTTCAGGTACTGTTTTAGGTCTTTTTGGAAAATTATTTGATAAAGGAAAATTTACCGAAATAAACGAAATTTATTCAAAAATTAAAGAAGTTTTTGGAGATAGGTTTTATTTAGAAATTCAACGACACAACGACACTAATGAAAATGGGTTTGAAAAATTTAATCTAAAAAAATCTATAGAACTAGAAATACCAATAATTGCTACTAATGAAGTTTTTTATTTATCAAAAGATATGCATGAAGCACATGATGCTTTGATTTGTATTGGTAACAAAACCTATATTAATGAAAAAAATAGATTAAAATTAAGTGATCAACATTATTTAAAAACTAACTCTGAAATGACAGAGTTATTTGCTGATATTCCAGAGGCATTAGAAAACAATTACAACTTTCCTTTAAGATGTAATTTTAGACCATTATTCTCTAATCCTATATTGCCTAACATTAGTACTGATAAAGATGGTAATGCAGATGATCTTTTAACTAAATATTCTTTAGAAGGACTGAGAGATAAATTTTTAAAAGTTTTTAATGTTAAAGATAGTGAACTTGAAAATGATAAAAATTTTCTCCTTTATAAAGAAAGACTAGATCATGAACTTTCAATAATTATTAAAATGAAATATTCGAGTTATTTTTTAATTGTATCTGATTATATAAAATGGGCTAAAGAAAATGATATACCTGTTGGTCCTGGTAGAGGCTCAGGTGCTGGATCATTGGTTGCTTGGTGTATATCAATTACTGATGTTGACCCAATTAAGTTTAATTTAATTTTTGAAAGATTTTTAAATCCAGACCGAATTTCTATGCCTGATTTTGATATAGATTTTTGTGAGGATAAAAGAGATCTAGTTTTTGAATATTTAACAAAAAAATACAAAGATAGTGTAGCTCACATAATTACTTTTGGTAAACTTAAAGCAAGGATGGTGATCAGAGACGTTGGTAGAGTTATGGGATTACCTTATGGATTTATTGATAGTATATCAAAAATGATACCTTTTGATCCTTCTAGACCTCAAAATCTAACCCAATGTATAGCTGGAGAGCCAAGATTACAAAAGCTAATTAATGAAGATACTAGAGTAAAGAAATTAACAGAGTTATCATTAAAATTAGAAGGTCTTAATCGAAACGTCGCTACTCATGCAGCAGGAGTTGTGATTGCAGATAAAAAATTAACAGAAGTAGTTCCTTTATATAAAGATACTTCTGCAGATTTACTTTTACCTTCTACACAATTTGATATGTATTCAGCTGAAAATGCTGGTTTAATTAAATTTGATTTTTTAGGGCTAAAGACACTAACGGTAATAAATAACACTCAAAAATTAGTTAGAAAAAGAGATAAAAAATTTAATATTGAAGAAATAGATTTTGATGATCAAAAAGTCTTTGATCTTTTATCATCTGGTAAAACAGTAGGCTTGTTTCAAATTGAAAGTGCTGGAATGAGAGAAGCTTTGCTCCACATGAAGCCAAATCATATTGAAGATATTATTGCACTAGTAGCATTATATAGACCAGGCCCAATGAGCAACATACCAACTTACAATGATTGCAAACATGGAAAGCAAAAACCAGATTATTTACACCCATTATTGGAAGATATTTTAAAACCCACATATGGGGTAATTATTTATCAAGAGCAAGTAATGCAGATTGCTCAAAAACTTTCAGGATTTACTGCGGGACAAGCTGATCTCTTAAGAAGAGCAATGGGTAAAAAAAAGAGAGCAGAGCTAGAGAAACAAAAACAAGGTTTTATTGCTGGAGCAGTTAAAAATGGAATTGCTAAAGATGTTGCAGCTGGAATATTTTTAAAAATCGAACCTTTTGCAGAATATGGTTTTAACAAAAGTCACGCAGCTGCTTATGCAATAATTTCCTATCAAACAGCATATCTAAAAACTTATTATCCTAAAGAATTCATTGCTGCATCAATGACTATGGATATTTCTAATCAAAATAAATTAAGTGAGTTTTATGAGGAATTAAAAAGACTTAATGTTGAAACAATTAGACCTGATATTAATGAATGTTTTGCTGATTTTAGAACTATTGATGGTAAATTTTATTATGCATTAGGTGGAATTAAAGCCGTAGGTTATGAGGCAATTTCTAATATTGTTAAAGAAAGAGAGTTAAATGGAAAATTTGAGTCTATTAAAGACTTTATAAATAGAGTTAATCCAAAAGATATAAATAAATTACAATTAGAAGGATTGGTGAAAGCAGGAGCATTTGATAATTTAAACTCGAATAGACAAGCAATTTTTAACACAATTCCTAATTTAATTTTAAAAAATAAAAATATTTCTGAAAATAAGCTAGCCAATCAAATAGATTTGTTTTCTGATAACAATGAAGCACAGGAAGACATTATAGCTAAAATAGAAGATTGGAAATTTGAAGAGAGATTGTCAAAAGAATTTGAAGCAGTAGGATTTTTTATATCTGATCACCCATTAAATCAATTTACAGAAATTTTTGAAGACTATAAAATTAATGATTATGCAAAATTTATATCAGATGATAATTCAGAAAATGTTAATGTAGCGGCAACATTGCTTAAGGTTCAGGAGAGAAAAACTGCTAAAGGAAATGCATATGCAGTTTTAAAGTTAACAGATATAAATAGTGTATTTGAAATATTTATTTTTTCAGATTTACTTGAATTAAATAGAGAGATCTTAAAAGAGGGCAACTCATTAATTTTGACCTTAGTTAAGAATATTTCTAATGATGAAAATCGTTTTAAAAGAATTAATGTTCAAAAAATAGCTTCTTTAAAAGATTTATTTAACAGCCCAATTAATGAAATATCATTTAATGTTAAATCTATTGAACAAATCCAAGAGATTTCAAAATTCTTAAATCAAGACGGTAAAACCCAAGTAAAATTTAATCTCTCAACAAAAGATCAAATTTTAAATTTTCAATTAAAAAAGCCGATGAATCTTGATAGAAAATCCTTAAATCTTTTAAGAAAACAGCAAATTCAAGCAGAAATTAGTTAAATAAAACTTGTCAATTTTAATAAATATTTGTAAATAACAATTTAATTAAATTAACACGCACACAGTTGTTGGTTTTATACCTCCGGTCCTTAATTGGAAATTACTGTGGTGGCTTAACCGGGAATAAATATGAAAATACCTAACGTTACAATTCAACAATTATTAGAGGCAGGTGTTCATCTTGGACACAAAACTTTGAGATGGAATCCAAAAATGAAGAAATACATTTTTGGAAAAAGAGACTCAATTCACATTATAGATCTAACTCAAACACTTGAGTTAACTAAAGTAGCTTTAGAAAAGGTCTATAATACTATAGCAAATAATGGAAAAATTTTATTTGTATCAACAAAAAAACAAGCATCAGAAGCTATTGCAGAAGTTGCCAAGGAAACAGATCAGTATTTTGTAAACTACAGATGGTTAGGCGGAATGCTAACTAATTGGGGAACAATATCTAACTCAATAAAAAAGCTAAAAAAATTAGAAATTGATTTAGCTGCTGAGAATAGAGGTTTCACCAAAAAAGAACTTCTTAAAATGAGTGTTAAAAAAGACAAGCTTCAAAGATCGGGTGGAATAGCTGAAATGAAAAAAGTTCCAGAATTAGTTTTTGTAATTGATACTAATTATGAGTCATTAGCTATAGCTGAGTCATCAAAATTAGGTATTCCTATAATTGCTATTCTAGATAGTAATTCTAACCCAGATAATATTGATTATCCAATTCCTGGTAATGATGATGCAAGAAGAGCAATAGATCTTTATTGTAATTTAATTAAAGAAACGATCAATAATGCAAAAAGTTCAATTCAATCATCTGAGCCTAATCAAGAAAAAGCAAAATTAGGTAATAATGATGATAAAAATAAAACTATTCAAGAAATTGATAGAGAAAAACTAGAAAAAAAATTCTCTAAGGAAGATAAAGGAAAGTTAAATTAAAATGAGTGATATAGAAAAAGTAAAAAAATTAAGAGAAGCAACAGGTGCTGGATTTAAGGATTGTAATTTAGCAATCAAAGAGTCTGGTGGTGATTTAGATAAAGCAATTGAAATTCTAAGAGTTAAAGGAATATCAAAAGCCTCAAAAAAAATGTCTAGAGATGCTAAAGAAGGAGTTGTTGTAGTATCAGGTGATGAAAACAAAACTTCTGTAATAGAAGTAAATTGTGAAACTGACTTTGTTGCTAAAAATGATGACTTTATAAGTTTTGTTAAAGAATTAAGTGAATTAAACAACCATCACAGCTCTAATCAAGATGAATTAAAAAAAGCTGTAATGAAAAACGGACAAAGCGTAGATGATAATTTGGTAGCGTTAATTGCAAAAATTGGTGAAAAAATTACGATTGGAAAATCAAAAACTATTGAAAATAAAAGTGGAGTAAACAACCATTACCTACACACAGTTGTAAAAGATAATGTAGCAAAATTAGCTGTATTAGTGTCACTTGATACAAATGATAAATCAGATACAGTTAAATCATTTGGTAAACAATTATCAATGCATATTGCAGCCTCAAATCCTTTGGCACTTGAATCAAATTTAATTGATCAAGCAGTAATTGATAAAGAACAAGAGTTAGTTGCAGAAGAATTGAAAAATTCAGGTAAACCTGATGAAATTGCAAAAAAAATAAGTTTTGGTAAAATGAACAAGTTTAAGGAAGAAAATGCACTTTTAACTCAAGCTTGGGTTATGGAACCCAAGAAAAAGGTTCAAGATATTATCAAAGAACTTTCTATTGCAGATTTAAAAATTAAGGAATTCTTTAGAATAAAAATAGGAGAGTAAATGTTTGATGAGAAATCTTATGGTGTAAAAATGGATAAAGCCATAGACGTGTTTTCTAAAGAATTATCTTCCCTTAGAACAGGAAGAGCTAATGCTTCAATGCTAGATCTAGTGAAAGTTGATGTATATGGCCAACAAATGCCAATTAATCAAATTGGGAGCATAACAACTCCAGAACCAAGAATGATAAATATTCAAGTGTGGGATGTTAATAATGTCCCATTGTTAGACGCTGCAATTAAAAAATCTGATCTAGGGTTAAATCCTCAAATTGATGGTCAATTAATAAGGCTCCCAGTTCCAGAACTTAATGAAGAAAGAAGATCAGAGTTGAGAAGATTGATTAAATCAATTGGCGAAAAATGCAAGGTATCAATTAGAAATATCAGAAGAGAAGCTAATGAAGATCTGAAAAAATTATTAAAATCTAAAGAAATTGGTGAAGATGATGAGAAAGCTAAAGAAAAAATAATTCAAAACATAACAGATGAACATATAAAATCTGTTGATGAAAAAGTTTCTTCAAAAGAAAAAGAAATAATGACAATATGAATCCATTAAATCATGTAGCCATTATAATGGATGGCAATGGCAGATGGGGACTTAGGTACAAAAAAAATAGGAATGATGGTCACAAAGAAGGTTTGAATACTGTAGAAAAAATTATTAAAGAAACTTTAAAAAATAAAATTAAATATTTAACACTTTATGCATTTTCAACAGAAAATTGGAAAAGGCCGAAAAATGAGATTAATTTTTTATTTAATTTATTAGAAAATTTTTTAGCTGAAAAAATAGATGAGTTAAATAAAAAAAATATAAAGTTAAAAATAATTGGTATAAAAAATTTTTCGGAAAAGCTTAATAATTTAATTAATAAAGCAGAAAAAAAAACATCCAAAAATAAAAAATTACAACTTAATTTAGCTTTAAATTATGGATCAAAATTTGAAATATTAAATTCATTTAAAGAATTAAAAAAAAATAAAAAAAAAATAACAGAAAAAAACTTTATCAGTTATTTGCAAACAAAAAATATTCCTGATCCAGATTTATTAATTAGAACAGGAAATACAAAAAGATTAAGTAATTTTTTATTATGGCAAATTGCATATTCTGAAATTTATTTTGAAAAAAAATTGTGGCCATCATTTAATAGAAAAGATTACATTGAAATAATTAACAACTATAAGATGATAAAAAGAAAATTTGGAAATATTTAATGAACAACTTGCTAAAAAGAACTATTAGTTCAATAATAATAATAATATTGTTTTTTTTTTTGTATTATTGGTAATTCATTTTACTTTAATACCCTATTAATATTTTGTTACTCTGTTTCATTTTATGAATGGTCCAGGATGACTAAAAATAATCCATTAAGAATTTTTGGATTAATTTTTTTAACAATTTCTTTTTTTACAATTTATAAACTTTCAGAAGATGTCAGATACCTATTTCTAGTAATATTTATTTGTATTAGTACAGATATTGGAGGTTATGTATTTGGTAAAATTTTAAAAGGACCAAAATTAATAAAAATTAGTCCAAACAAAACATACGCAGGTATGATTGGTAGTTATGTTTTAACATTAATTTTTACCCCTTTATTTTTGGAATTTTTACAGTTTAACAATATGTCTTTATCTAGGGCAATAATTGTTTCATTTATAATTTCTTCAATAAGTCAAATGGGTGATATAGTAATATCTTTCTTTAAAAGAAAAGCTAAAGTAAAAAATACTGGTAAGTTGATACCTGGTCACGGGGGTATATTAGATAGAATTGATGGAATGATTTTTGCAGTCCCAACATTTTATATTTTAAATTTGCTTCAAATTTTTTGATCTATGAAAATTAAAATTGCTATTCTTGGATCTACAGGATCTGTTGGTAAATCTTTATTTGATATAGTGTCCAGGGATAAAAAAAATTATGAAATTCATCTTTTGACTGCACATAATAATTACAAAGAACTTTTAAAACAAACTAAAATATTTAAAGTCAATAATGTAATTATTTCAAATTTTAAAAGTTATGAAAATTTTAAAAAATTAAATAAAAATAAGAGAATTAAAATTTATTATGATTTTGATAATTTTAATAAAATATTTAAAAAAAAAATAGACTATGCAATGAGTGCAATTGTTGGTCTTAATGGCCTAGAACCAACTTTTAAAATAATAAAACATACTAGGAAAATTGCTATAGCAAATAAAGAGTCGATAATTTGTGGATGGAATTTAATCAAAAATCAACTAGTTAAATATAATACCAAATTCATTCCTGTTGACTCAGAACATTTTTCAGTTTCATTTTCAATTAAGGATAAAAAAAATATCATTGATAAAGTTATTTTAACTGCATCTGGAGGGCCTTTTTTAAATTTACCTTTAAAAAAGTTTAAAAATATAAATGTTAAAGATGCGTTGAAACATCCTAATTGGAAAATGGGAAAAAAAATCACTATAGACTCAGCAACTTTAATGAATAAGGTTTTCGAAGTTATAGAGGCTAAAAAAATATTTGAAATTAAATTTAGTCAACTTTCAATAACTATACATCCAAGATCTTATATTCATTCAATAATTAAATTTAACAATGGTCTAATTGAAATGATAGCACATGAAGCAGATATGAGGATACCTATTTACAATTCAATTTATGACTCTAAAAAAAAATTAAATTTTAAAAATAAAAAAATCAGATTTTCCGAATTAAATAATTTACAATTAAAAAGTGTAAACAAGTCTCAATTTCCATCAATAAAAATATTAGATTTGCTTCCAAAACATGACTCTTTGTTTGAAACAGTTTTGATTACAGCAAACGATGAACTTGTTAAACAATTTTTAGATAAAAAAATAAAATTTAATGATATATTCAAAAAATTATATACTTTTTTAAATAAAGCTGAATTTAAAAAATATAAACATGTCAGACCTAAAAATATTAAACAAATTTTGAATTTAAGTAATAATGTGCGTTTATATTTATGTTCAAACAAAATAAAAGATATATAACCCTTAACTTATGAAAAAATATATTCTTCCTCTTATATTGATTTATTTTTGTTTGTTAAATAAACCTGCTCATGCTGAAAATATATTGAATATAAACATTATAGGTAATGAGAGAATTTCAGAAAAAACAATTAAATTGTTTTCTAATATTAGTGAAAATGAGAAAATTACAGATTTTAAAAAAAACCAAATAATTAGAGATCTGTATGAAACAAATTTTTTTGATACAGTGTCTGTTAATGTTAAAAATAATACCTTAATAATTAATGTTAAAGAATTTCCAATTATTGATAATATTTTACTAGATGGTGTTAAAGCAAAAAAATACATAAAAGCAATTGAAAAAAATTTCAAATTTAAAAAAAGAGACTCGTATAATGAGATTTTTTTGTCAGATGAAGTAAACTCGATTAAATCAATATTAAAAGATTTTGGTTTCTATTTTGCCATGGTAACACCTTATGTAGAAACAAAAGAAAATAATACAGTAGATATAATTTATAAAATTAATTTAGGAAACAGAGCAAAAATTTCTAAAATATCTTTTATTGGTGACAAAGTTTTTAAAGATAGAAAATTAAGGAATGTATTGATTAGTGAAGAGTCTAAATTCTGGAAATTTTTGTCAAATAAGAAATTCTTGAATGAGGAAATTATTAATATGGATAAACGATTGTTAAGAAATTTTTATCTTAATAAGGGATATTACAATATTCAAATAAATTCATCATTTGCTAAATTAACAAATAATGAGGATTTTGAGTTAATATACAATATTTCAGCCAATGAAAAAATTTATTTTGGTGATTTAAATTTAGATTTACCAATAGATTTCAATGAAAAAAATTACAAAAAACTTAAAGAAACTCTTTATGATTTAAAAGGAAAACCATATTCTATATTGTCAATTGAAAAAATTTTAGATGAGATAGATATAATTACCTTAAATGATGAATATCAAAGTATAAATGCTGAAGTATTAGAAAATATTAACTCTAATATACTTGATATAAATTTTCAGATACGACAAACTGATAGAGTTACAGTAGAAAGAATAAACATTCTAGGTAATAACGTAACAAGAGAGAATGTTATTAGAAACTACCTTGAGATTAACGAAGGTGACACTTTTAATGAAATACTTTTAAATAAATCAGAAAATAATTTACAAAGTTTAAATTTTTTTAAAGACATAAAGACAAATGTTTCAGACGGTAAAGATAAAAATTCTAAAATAGTTAATTTATCTGTGGTAGAAAAACCAACAGGAGAAATTTCTGCTGGCGCAGGTTTAGGAACTTCTGGAGGTACTCTTGCTTTTTCAGTAAAAGAAAATAATTATTTGGGCCAAGGACTATCTTTAGATGCAAACGCATCAGTTTCTGCTGAAAGTTTTAAAGGAAAATTTAGTGTTACTAACCCAAAATACAATAATACTGATAAGTCAGTTTTTTTTAACATTCAAGCCTTGGAAATAGACAAACTCAAAAAAAGTGGATTTAAAACAAATAAAACTGGTTTTGAAATCGGTACAGATTTTGAGCAGTATAAGGATTTTAATTTTGGTATATCTACTAGATCTTTTTACGAAAAAATAGAGACTAATTCTAATGCATCTGTTAGACAAAAAAAACAAACAGGAGATTATTGGGATACTTTTTTAAAATTTGATTTTTTTCTGGACAAAAGAAACCAAAAATTTAGAACAACTGATGGTTTTTATTCTAGATATAGTATTGATACTCCAATAATTAGTGAGAACAATACTTTAACAAATAGTTATGATTTTAAAGTTTTTAGTGAATTATTTAATGAGAATGTTTCTTCAATGTCATTAACACTTAAAAGTGCTCACTCAATTACAGGTGATGATGTTAAATTAACTGAGAGATTAAATGTACCTTCGAAAAAATTAAGAGGATTTGAGAGCGGCAAAGTTGGACCTAAAGATGGAAATGATTTTATAGGAGGAAATTTTATAACAGCTTTAAATTTTAATACTACAGTCCCACAACTTTTTCCAAATCAACAAAATTTAGATGCTTTGATTTTTATAGACACAGCTAATGTGTGGGGTGTAGATTATGATTCTTCATTAAATGATTCAAGTAAATTAAGATCTTCTATTGGTTTAGCTGTAGATTGGTATACTTTTTTAGGTCCTTTATCATTTTCATTAGCAGAAGTTATTTCAAAAACTGATAGCGATATTGAAGAGACTTTTAGATTTAATATAGGTACTTCTTTTTAATGTTAAAAAAAATTACCTTAATTTTATCAATATTTTTATTTAGTTGTTCAGCTAGTTTTTCAGAGCAAGTTGCAATAATTGATTTAGATTTTTTATTAACTAATTCAAATAAAGGTAAATTAATATTAGAAAATCTAAAAAAATTAGATGAAAAAAATATTAAGGAATTAAAACTTAAAAGTGATAAATTAAGCGAATTAGAGAATGAAATTAAAAATAAAAAAAATATAATTTCAAATGAAGCTTATAAT
>NZ_JBNAIZ010000018.1:0-14954 GCF_052047875.1 Candidatus Pelagibacter sp. HIMB1521
CCTTTATCATTATTTTTTAAAAAAAATTAATGATACTAAAATTTATAATTTAGATGAAGAGACATTATTTATGGAATTTGAAGATAAAGTTTTAAATGGATAAAAATTTTTATATTACAACACCTATTTATTATCCATCAGCTAAACCTCATATGGGGCACGCATACTCAAGTATAGCTGCTGATTTTTTTGCAAGATTTAAAATTATTGATGATTATAAAGTTCATTTTTTAACTGGAACAGATGAGCATGGATTAAAAATTCAAAGATCTGCTGAAAGAGCAGGGGAGACTCCTCAAAAATTTTGCGATCAAATAAGCAAAACTTTTCGAGATCTTTCGGATACTCTGAATTTATGTAACACTGATTTTATTAGAACAACCGAAGAGAGGCATAAAAAAACAGTGCAATATCTTTGGTCTAAACTTGAAAAGAATGATGATATTTATTTATCAAATTATTCTGGTTGGTATTCAGTGTCGGATGAAGCTTTCTATAGCGAAGATGAGATAGAAGAAATAGATGGTAAAAAAATAGCTATATCATCTAAATCTCCTGTTGAATGGATTGAAGAAGAGTCTTATTTTTTTAGACTTTCAAAATGGGAAAAGCCTCTTTTAAAATATTATGAAGATAATCCTGATTTTATTTATCCAGAGTCTAGACGAAATGAAGTAATTAGTTTTGTAAAAAGTGGTCTAAAAGATTTATCTGTAAGTAGGAAAAGTTTTTCATGGGGTATACCAGTTCCAGGTAATAAAAATCATGTAATTTATGTTTGGTTAGATGCACTTACAAATTATTTAAGCGCACTAAATTACCCAAATAAAGATGATGAATTATTCAAAAAATTTTGGCCAGCATCAATACATTTAATAGGCAAAGATATACTTAGATTTCATGCTGTTTATTGGCCAGCTTTTTTATTAGCTGCCAAGATTGAAGTACCAAAAAGAGTTTATGGTCATGGTTGGATTTTATCTGGAGAAGAAAAAATGTCCAAATCTAAAGGGAATATTTTGGATCCATTAGAAATAATTGATGAGTATGGGTTAGATGCATTAAGGTATTATCTAATTAAAGAAGTTTCATTTGGTAATGATGGCAATATTTCTCAAGATAGATTAGAAGATTGTATAAACAGTGATTTAGCAAATAATTACGGTAATTTATGTCAAAGAGTTACAGCTTTTGCGATCAAAAATTGTGATGGAAAAATTCCTTCCGAAATTAAATTTCTAGATGGAGATTTGTTAATTTTAGACAAGTATAAAAAAAATTTAGATAATATTAGATCTAAAATTAATCATCAAAATATCAACTTTTATATAGACTATATTGTTAATTCACTATTTGAAGCCAACAAATATTTTAATGATCAAGAACCGTGGAAAAAGAAAGATGATCAAATTAGATTAAACACAATTGTCTACACTACATTAGAAATAGTTAGAAAAATTAGTTTTTTATTATATCCAATTATTCCAGAGTCTTCACTAAAAGCACTAAAAATTTTTGATATCAATGAATCTCAAATTAAATTAAATTCCCTTTCAGATAATGAGTATTTAACTAAAGGAAATAATATTAATAAAATTGATATACTATTTAAAAAAATAGAAAAAATTAATGATTGATTCTCATTGTCACTTAGATCACGAACCTTTATTGAGTGATTTAACAAATGTTTTACAAAGAGCAAAAGATGTTGGTATTGAAAAACTGTTAACAATATCAACTTCTCTTGAAAGTTTCTCTAGAGTTAAGGAACTAGTTAATAGAGATGAGGTGATTTATGGTACAATTGGAATTCATCCACATGAAAGTTCTACAAACACAATTACTGCCAATGAAATTATTGATAACTTAAAAAATAACAAAAAAATTATAGGCATTGGTGAAACTGGATTAGATTTTTATTATAATAATAGTGAAAAAGATAAACAAATTGCCAGTTTTAAAGAACATATTAAAGCATCAATAAAAACTAATGTTCCTCTAATTGTTCATTCAAGAAATGCTGAAGATGAAACATTTGAAATTCTAAATCAATACAAAGATGAGAATATTAAAATTTTAATGCATTGTTTTACTGGTTCAAAAGAATTTTCAGAAAAATTATTATCTTTAAATTCATACTTTTCTGCTAGTGGAATCATTACTTTTAAAAATTCAGTTGATTTACAACAAACATTTAAATCAATACCATTTGAAAATATTTTAATTGAAACCGATAGTCCTTTTTTGGCGCCAGTTCCAAATAGAGGAAAAAAAAATGAACCATCTTTTATAGATTTTACAGCTGCAAAACTTGCTGAAATAAAAAATTTTTCTAAAAAAGAATTAATAGAGCTAACTACTAACAATTTTAATAAACTTTTTTTTGATTAAAAAATATGAAATTTATTATTTTAGGCTGTGGTAGTTCAATGGGCGTACCAAGACCAGATGGTTTTTTTGGAAATTGTGACCCAAATAATAAAAAAAATTATAGAACTCGATGCTCAGCTTTACTGAAAACTACTGATGAAAATGTACTAATAGATACTTCTCCTGATTTGAGGCAGCAACTTTTAAGACATAAAATTAAAAAAATAAACAAAGTACTTTTTTCACATATGCATGGAGATCAAACTCATGGGATTAATGATTTAAGATCTTTTTATATAAACAGCAGAAAACAAATAAATGTTTATGCAGATAATGATACATCAAAATATCTTAAAAATTCATTTTCATACATTTTCAAAAGTTACTCAAAAGAATATCCAGCAACATTAAATTTAAATAAGTTACCAAAAAATATTTACACAATTAATAAAAATAAAAAAATTAGCATTCAATCAATTATAGTTGAGCATGGCAGAGTAAATTCAAATTGTTTTATTGTTGATAAAAAATTAGCTTATATCAGTGATGTAAGTAAAATTTTTGAAAAGGATTTTAAATATTTTAAAAACTTGAAATATTTAATAATTGATTGTTTATGGTACAATTTTCATCCATCACATTTCAACTTAGAAAATTCACTCAATATAATTAAAATGTTTAAGCCCAAAAAAGCTTTTCTTACAAATTTATCACCAGTTTTAGATTATAAAGTTCTTAAAAAGTTATTACCTAAAAATGTTATACCTGCTCATGATGGTTTAACTTTAGAGCTATAATATATTTTCAATTGATTTAATTAACTTTTTAGACATTGGTTTAGTAAAAGAAGCAAATGTGTCTTCAACCTTTCCTTCTTTGTTAATTAAAATTTTATGAAAATTCCATTTTGGAATTGCAGATTTACCATGATTATCTTTTGCCCACTTGAAAAGTTCATGAGCATTTTCTCCTTTAACTTCTGTGATAGTTGTAAGTGGAAAATTGATATTAAAATTTACTTCACAAAACTCTTTTACATCTGCGTCATTTTTTTTTTCTTGATTAAATGAATTTGATGGAACACCAATTACCACCAAACCTTTTTGTTTATATAAATCCCATAGTTCCTGCAATTCATCATATTGCTTGGTAAAACCACAAAAACTAGCCGTATTAACTACAAGGACAACTTTATCTTTGTAGTCATTTAGATTTATTGTTTCACCAGTTATGCTTTCAATTGTGAAATCATAAAACTTTTTTTCATAGTTTGCTATTGCAGAGGATTTAAAAAAAAACATAAATATTGAAAATAGAAATATTACTTTTCTCATTTCTTAGGTCTATTTGGAGTAAGTAATATTAAAAAATAACCAAATAAAGTGGATAGTAATGAACCTGTCAAAACACCTATTTTTACACCATCCATATATTGCATGTTTTCAACGAAAGCTAAATTTCCTACAAACAAACTCATTGTAAAACCAATACCTGTAAGAACTCCTACGCCATAAAAATTATACCAACTTGTATCGTTTGGCATTTGAGCTACTTTTAATTTTATTGATATATAAGAAAATATAAATACACCAAGTTGTTTACCCAGGAATAGGCCAAGTACAATACCTAGTGGAACTTTATCTAATAATGAAGCAAAAGATAAACCCTCAAGTGAAACACCTGCATTTGCAAATGCAAACAAAGGCATTATTCCAAAAGCAACATAAGGACTTATTGCATGTTCTATTTTTATTAATAAAGAAAAATCTTTGTCTTTTTTTCTATGTGGGATTGTCATAGCCAATAAAACACCAGCAATTGTAGCGTGGATGCCTGAGTTGTGGGTGAAATCCCATAGGAAAAGTCCAACGACTAAATAAGGTAAGAATTTTTTAATATTAAATTTATTTATTAACAACAAAACGATGAAAGCTAAAAGCATTAAAGTTAAATACTTAACGCTCAAATCCCCTGAGTAGAATAGGGCAATAATTACTATTGCTCCTAAATCATCAATTATAGCTAAAGCTGTTAAAAATACTTTTAAAGATAAAGGAACTCTTTTTCCAAGTAATGATAAAACTCCTAAAGAAAAAGCTATATCTGTTGCTGATGGAATTGCCCATCCATTTAAAGTTTCACTATCACCTAAATTAATAAAAACGTAAAATAATGCAGGCACTAACATTCCTCCAACAGCAGCTATGATTGGTAGTAAAGCCTGTTTAATATTTGAAAGTTCACCTTGTAAAAATTCTCTTTTTATTTCTAATGTGACAAAGAAAAAGAATATAGCCATCAAGGCATCATTTATCCAATGCAGTACTGATAATTTTAATCCAAAATTATTGATACCTATAAATAAATATTTATTTAATGTCGCAAAATATAAATCTGCAAGTCCTGAGTTACTTACAATTAATGCAATTACTGCGGCAAATAAAAGAACGAGTCCACTTGCAGCTTCTAATTTAAAAAACCATCTAAAAGGTTTAGATATATAATTAATCATAAAATTTTAAATTAGGTCTATAATAAATAGTTTTATATCTTGCAATGTTTCAAAAAGGTTGAATAATATTACTTCTAGTCCTGGATATACATTAATTAATGGTGTTTTAAGTGTATCAACCAAGATCAATAAAGCAACAAAAGATACAATAAAAACTATCAAATAAGAAAATAATTTAGATTTTTTTCCTACAGACTTTTCAACTGTTTTTAATTTCTCTTTTTCCATTTCAGCTTCAATTATTTTTACTTGTTGAAATGTTTTGCTAATTTCTAAATTTTTTTCTATTACCTCATTTTGTTCAGTTATATTTGTAGAAATATTATTATTTAATGTTAATGGAGCTTCACTTTCATTTTGTGGTTTGTAAAACCAAACTCTTTCACAAGATCCACATTGTAACTCACGTCCTTCATTGGGAATTAACGAACTATCAATTTTGAATTGTTTCTTTTCGCAAGGACAAGTAATTATCATGCCTGGTTATATAACAGATTTTACTCAAAAATCTTTTAATTTAGGCTTCTTTATACATTGAAATTATTAATAACTACTGTATTAGTACTTCGTTCGGAGTGTAGCGCAGCCTGGTAGCGCATCTGGTTTGGGACCAGAGGGTCGCAGGTTCGAATCCTGCCACTCCGACCATCAATATGAAAAAAGCAATTATTTACATTCCTAACAAAAATCCAATGCAATCAGGTTTAGCGAAAAGTGAAAAATGGATATTAGAATTTAAAACTAAAGATCCATCAAAGAACCCATTAATGGGATGGGAAGGCTCGTCTGATACTTATTCAGAATTAAAATTAGAGTTTTCATCAAAAGAACTAGCAATCGATTATGCAAAAAAAAAGAAAATAGAATTTGAATTAATTGAACCTAGAAAAAGAAAAACGGTAAAAAAATCTTACGCTGATAATTTCTTAAAATAAAAAATGTTTAGGTTTTTTACTCAAAGACATTGGTTGCTATGGTCATGGATTGGTTCTGTAATAATTTTATCATCACTTTGGATACAAGTAAAAATTGATGTAAAAATTAATGAATGGTTTGGTCAATTCTACGATATGATTCAAAAAGCTTTAGGCGCACCAAACTCTATTACTATAGAAGAGTATTGGGCAAGCTTATTATCTTTCATAACTTTAGCTGCTATGTATGTAGGTGTGGCAGTTATTGTTAGTTTTTTTACTTCACACTATTTGTTCAGATGGAGAACTGCTATGGTTGAATGGTATCACAGCGTATATGATAAAGCTCGCAAAATAGAGGGAGCCGCACAAAGGGTTCAGGAAGATACCATTAAATTCTCAAGAATAATGGAGTCTCTTGGAACAAGTTTAATTGAAGCTTTAATGATACTTATTGAATTTATGCCAATTTTATTTGGCTTAAGTGTTGGAATTCCAATTTTTTTCTTTGGTGATTGGGATTATGGATTGATAGTAGGTGCTTTAATCTGGTCAATAGGGGGTACTATATTTTTAATTATTCTTGGTTTAATTTTAAGGTTAGTAGGTGTTGAGTACGATCTACAAAAAAAAGAAGCAGCTTACAGGAAAATACTCGTAATTGCTGAGGATGATGGAACTATTCGTCCAAAAACTATAGAAGAATTATTTGACGGAGTTAGAAGTGTACATTTTTTAAGTTATATTAGATATTTGTATTTCAATATAGGAAGAATAGCTTATTTACAGGCTAACGTTTTATCTGCATATGTTTTTTTAGCACCTGCCATAGTTGCTGGCGCAGTAACTCTTGGAGTTATGCAACAAATAATAAGAGCCTTTGGTAGAGTAGAGGGTTCTATGCAATACATATTAAAAGCATGGCCAACTATAATTGAACTTGCTAGTGTTTATAAACGATTAAGAGAATTTGAGACTAAAATTAGGCAAGAAGAATTAATAGATAAAAAAGCTTAATGACTATAGATAAAAATTTTATAGATAAATTTGTTCACATAACCTCTAAAGCAGCATTAGCATCGTCGTATTTGGTCGGAAAAAAAGATAAAATTGCAGCTGATAAAGCAGCTGTAGACTCCATGAGATCTGAACTAAACAATCTAGAAATGAAAGGTCAGATAGTAATAGGAGAAGGTGAATTGGATGAAGCTCCGATGCTATATATTGGAGAAAAACTTGGTACAAATAATGGACCTGAATTTGATATAGCTGTAGATCCATTGGAGGGCACAAATTTTGCAGCAAATAATTTACCTGGGGCATTATCTGTAATAGCTGTTGCAGAAAAAAATAGTTTATTTAATGCACCAGAAACTTATATGGAAAAAATATCTACTAAAATAACAGAGAAAAAAGTTATTGATTTAGATTATTCAATTAAACAAAATATTTCCAACTTAAGTGATTATCTAAACAAAAATCCAGAGGAATTAACTGCATGTATTTTGGATAGACCCAGACATAAAGAAATTATAGATCAGTTAAACAAATTAAAAGTTAATCTAAAATTAATTACAGATGGTGATGTGTCAGGAGCATTGTTAGTAACTGATGAAAAATATAATGTTGATATTTTTTTAGGTATTGGAGGTGGGCCAGAGGGTGTGCTTGCTGCATCAGCTTTGGATGCATTTAATTGTAATTTTCAAGGTAGGTTTATTTTCAAAACAGAAAACGATAAAGCAAGGGCTAAAAAAATGGGAATTAATGATTTAACAAAAAAATATGAATTAAATGAAATTGTTACAGGTGATTCTATTTTTTGTGCGACGGGAATTACTTCTGGTGATTTGGTTGCGGGTATTGAAATTCAAGGTAATAATTTCGTATCAGAGACATTAGTGACACATAAATCCTCAGGCTTAAGAAAAGTAATAAAATTAAAACAAAATATTTAATGATAAGCTTGATTAATGAATGATTTTGCAATAAAAAACAGCAATTCGGTCCCTTCGTCTATCGGTTAGGACACGTGGTTTTCATCCTCGAAAGAGGGGTTCGATTCCCCTAGGGACCGCCATTAATGAAGTATTTTGTATATTTATTAATCACCAAAACTAATAAAAAAACTATTTCTTACGTTGGTTTTACATCAGATTTAAAACATAGAATAAAGCTACATAATAGTGGGAAAGGTGCTAAATTTACTAGAGGTAGAAAGTGGATTTTAGCTTATAAAAAGTGTTATAAAACTAAATCTGATGCTCTTAAAAACGAATATTTATTAAAAAAAAACTATAAAAAACGATCAGAAATTAAAAATAAATATTTATTAAATAAATGAAAATATCGATTTTATTACCTTACAAAGAAAATTATTCAAAAAAATATGCAGGAGCAGTATCAATATTTATTAATGAAATAAATAAAGAAAGTAAACTAAAACACACTACAAAAATATTTGGTAATACAGAATTTAAAAATTATTTATCAAAAAATTATGTAAATATTCCTTTTAAAAAAAAATATTTTCAAAGCTCATCAAAAATATATGTAAATAACTTTATAAAATTAGAAAAAAAAAGAAAATCTGATATTATTGAAATACACAACAGACCTCTCTATTTAAAATATTTTCTATATTTCAAAAATAAAATTGTTTTTTATTTTCATAACGATCCACTTACTATGGCGGGATCAATTTCAGTTAATGATAGAATCTTTATTTTAAACACTTGTCATAAAATCATTTTCAATAGTGAGTGGACCAAAAAAAGATTTTTTTTAGGAATAGAGAATTTTTATCTTAATTCTGAAAAAATAGATGTAATTTATCAATCAACAAGTAGGAAAAAAATAAATCTAAGTAAAAAAGAAAATATTATTACTTTTGTAGGTAAACTTAATAAATCTAAAGGGTATGACTTATTTGGTAAAGCGGTATTAAAAATTTTAAATGAATTTAGTGATTGGAAGGCAGTAGTTTTTGGTGACGAGCTCAGAGAGCAAATTATTTTTGATCATGATAGATTAATTAATATGGGCTATAAGTCGAATAATTCTGTTCTTAAGGTCTATGAAAAAAGCTCAATAGCAATCGCTTGTTCAAGATGGGAAGAACCTTTTGGAAGATCTAGTTTAGAAGCTAGTAGTAGAGGTTGTGCTGTGATTATTAGTAATAAAGGGGGATTGCCCGAAACTATTACAGATGGCATTATTTTAAACAAATTGACAGTCAATAGTATTTATAAAAATATTAAAAATTTAATTATTAATAAAAAAAAACGTATAAATATTCAAAAGAATTCTTATGAAAACTTTTATCTAGATAATAAATTTATTTCAGAAAAAATAGATAATTATCGAAATAGTTTCTTTTATAATACTAATAAAAATAATAAAAAATTAAGAATTCTACATGTTACTAATTTTAATGTTAGGCATAATGGAAGATTATTTTATAATACTGGTAGAAGATTAAATAATGGACTGTTAAAACTTGGTCATACAGTCCAAACTTTGAGTGATAGAGACACAATTAGTCAAGAACGTAAAATTACTGACGTATATGGCTCGAAGTCCTTAAATTTAAAATTTCTAGAAATTGTCGGAAATTTTAAACCCAATCTAATAATTTTAGGTCATGCAGATGCAATATCTAATCATACAATTCAAAAAATTAGAAACTTTTATCCAAGTATTAGATTTAGCCAATGGTTTTTAGATAAAATGGATAACAAAACATGGTCTACTAACAGGGATAGATTTCTTAAAAAAATTCAATATTTAGACTGCAGTTTTTGTACAACACATCCCTCTTCTTTAAAAAATTTAAAAAATAAAAATATTTTCTTTATTCCGAATCCTGTTGATGAAACATTTGAAAATTTAGAACTTTATAAAAAAAATTATCATAAATATGATTTATTTTTTGCTTTATCTCATGGGGTTCATCGTGGAACTTTAAAAAAAGGAAAAACTGATAATAGAGAAATTTTCCTAAATAAATTATTAAACTCCAGCAACGAAATTAGATTTAATATTTTTGGAATAAAGGATAACCAACCAATTTGGGCTGAAAACTTTAAGAATGAACTTTCAAAATCTAAAATGGCTCTAAATCTTAGCCAAGGAGAGCCATTAAAATTTTATTCTAGCGATCGTATATCTCAATTAATAGGTAACGGAATACTAACTTTCGTAGATAGAAAAACCAAACTCAATAAAATTTTTAAAAAAGATGAAGTTGTTTTTTATAGTAACATCAAAGATTTATCTAAAAAAATAATCAAATATAAAAATTCAGATATATTAAGAAATAAAATAGCAAAAAAAGGTATGATTAAATATCACAAATATATGAATTCAAAATTAGTAGCTGAATTTATGATAAATAAATCTTTTGATATTAATCATAAAAAAAAATTTTTTTGGGAAAATAAATAATCAAAACTACATTTTCTTTGATATAAAATTTAATGTTCTGTTAATACCTTCAGAAAGGCTAATTTTATTAATAATACCAATTTTTTTTTGTTTTTTTGTGCAACCAGCTCTTGCAAACACTCCCTCAGGTTTATTTGTTGTACCTTTTATATTTGGATCATAGCCCACTATGTTAGCTGCTTTTTTGGCAAAATTTTTAAAATTTAAAAATTTACCATTAGATAAGTTAAGAGCATCAGCATTATTAATCTTATCCATTGTTTTTATTACAGCATTTACACAGTCATCAATATAAATAAAATCTCTCATTTGATAACCACTTCCCCAAACAGTTAAATTTGTTTTATCCTTATTGTATAAAACTCTTTTACATATACTTGGAAAAGGATAGCTTAAATCTTGGTCTTCACCATAACCTGAGAAAGGGCGATAACATACTGATTTTAAACCATGTTTTTCATAAGCAATTTTAGCTAGGTACTCGGATGTTAATTTTGACCATCCGTATGTTAAATCAGGAACTGATAAATCTTTATTAAAGTTAATATCATTCTCTTTTAAAAGTTTATAATTATTTTTAGTTTGAAATTTTATTGGATAACAAGCAGATGAACTAAAACATATATTTTTTTTGGGTCGATTTATTTTTGCCCATTGCCAATAATGACTATCAATAGAGAGATCATCAGCAACAATTAAAGGATTGTCTTCAATTATTTGTCTTCCTCCAACCATTGCAGCTAAATGAAGCGCATAATCTATTTCTTTATCATTATATTTTTTAAACCAAATTCTACAATCCTCCTTATAAAATTTAAAATTTTTAAAATCATAAGGATTGAACAATGGCCACCCTTTTTTTGGATCAATGCCTCCAGTAAGAGGTGCAATATTGTCTACAACAATAACTTTATACCTTTTTTCTAAAAAAAATTTAACAAAACGTCTACCTACAAAACCAGCACCACCTGTTATTAATACTTTTTTCATATATATTATCGATTATAAAAATTAATTTAAAATGAGAAATAATACAAACCTTTTACTAGTTGAATCTGAAATGGTCAAAGCCAAAGGTCATTTTTTAGACTATTTAATTGAAACTTCTAATTATTTTAAAAATGACAAGAAAATTACTTGGTTTTTAAATAATGGTTTTGATTCTCAAAATCTATATTTACCTAAATTTTGTGATATTAGAAAAATTATAAATTCAAATAAATTTAAAAGAAAAAAAAATAAATTTTTATATTTTATTGAGGAGATATTTTTTTTTATATTAAATTTTTACCATATTATTTTTTTTTCTATTTATTTTGCAAATCAAACGAATAAATTAATTTCATTTTACAAATGTGTTTTTGGAAATTATTTAATAGTTCCAAGGTATTTTAAAAGTTTTTATTTAGAATATTTAAAATTAAATTTTAACCAAAATGATAATATTTTTTTTCAAAGTTGTAGGCGTAAAGATGTTGCTTTAGTTTATTTTTTATCATCAATTGAAAAAAATAATTTACCAAAAATTCATTTACGAGTTTTTTTACCTCCTAATAAACGCTTTAAAGATTTTTACTTTTATTTAAGTAAATTAAAAAATTATATGCAAAGTAAAATTTTTTTATATACTGAAGATGGGTATAAAAAAAATTTGATCTCAAAAGAACTGGGAGATCCAAATTTAGTCAATATTACTACTCCAATATTTAACTTTTACACTAGAAGTGAATATCCAAAAAAACATGTTATTGGTTTTATAGGCGAGGCTAGAGCTAACAAGGGATTTAACAAGATTCCTAATCTCATTGAAAAACTTAATAAACAAAGTAAAAAATTTGAATTCCTTATCCAATTTTCAGGTACTGATAATGAAACTAAATCAACATCGAATATTCTATTTGATTTATCCCAAACAAATAACAATATTAAAATTATTAATAAATATTGTGACTACCAAGAATATAGAAGTATTCTAAAAGATATCACTATTATGCCGTTTATGTATGATTCTGAACATATGAATAACACTAATTCTGGAATAATTTATTCTTGTATTTCAAATGAGATAATACCTATAATACCAACCAACTGCGATTATTTAAAAAATATATTAACTGATAATTCATTTTTGGAATCGACAGATTTAGAGTCTTTTGCAAATAATATTATTGAAATATTTGAGAATTATGAAAAGTTTTTAACTAATGCAAAAAAATCGTCTTTAAAATTATCTAATATAATTGATAATGGATCTATTGTTTTTAACATCAATAATTGAATAATTAATAATTTATAATTTATAATTTATAATTTAATTTTATTTAAAGCATTATTTTTAAATATATTTGCTTCTCTAATGTATCTTCTAACCATTTGTGTTGTTTTATGACCCGTCATAGCCATTATGCTACGTTCGTCAGCGCCTGCCTCAGCAGCTACTGTTGCAAAACCTGACCTTAAACTATGTCCGGCAAAATTTTTGTTTTCAATACCTGCTAATTTTAAATACTCTTTCATTAATAAAACTACAGATTGATCAGTTAATCTTTTGTCGGTTAATGATAAACCTTTAGAAAATCTTCGAAAAATAGGCCCAGACTTAATTTTAGAAATTTCTAACCATTTTTTTAGGTTTGTAACAGGACAGTAAATTTCATTATCGAAGTAGGGTAGTCCTTTAGTCATTCCTTCTCCTAATTGGTCAGTTTTTGATCTTTTTATAGTGATTTTTAAACCCTCAGAAACAAATTCTAAATCCTCATGATCAATTGAAATAAGCTCTGTTCTCCTAAATCCTCCTCCAAAGCCAATTAATATTATTGATTTGTCTCTAAGCTTTTTTATTTCCTCAGTTTTTTGTTCATTTATTACATTAATAGTTAATTTCAAATGATTAATTAATAAAGGTTTTTTACCTTTTTGAATACTTCCTTTAACTCTTCTTATTCCCATTAAATTTTCAACAATGATTGGATGTTTTGTGTCAAGATAATGCCCTTTGAGCCGATGAACCATGCTTATTGATACCAATCTTCTTCTTAAAGTGCTTATTTTTAAGTATTTGGATAGATGGGTTAGGTATAAAGATACTATTTTTGGCTCTGTTGGTAATGAATTTAATCCATGCTTAGCACAAAATAATCCGAAGTCTTTAAAGTCAGATTTATAAGCTCTTAAAGTGTTATTTGCCTTAGAACTTTTAAGGTTATTTATAGTTGCCTCATGGAGCGATTTTAGGTCTGTCGTTATTTCATTCATAAAATTACTATTGATAACAAATAATTATCATTAATAATATATTAATAGATTTTAATAGTCAATACTAATAATTAATAAATATTATGATCAAAAAATCACAAGAACATCTTAATTCAGTTAATGAAAGCTATGCAGAACATATGAGCGTAGCGTTCAAAGTAGGCTCAAAAATGATTACTGGTGGATTTATGGTTTTAATTCATGGATTAATACCTGCAATCTTCCAAAGAAATGCGAGTAATGGAATAAAAGAACTGTATAATTTTATAAACCAAAAAAGATAATTATTACAATAATTTAAGACAAATAACTAATGTAAATGATTAGAGAAATTAAAAGAAAAGATAAGGAAAATTGGATAAAATTATATTGCGGTTACGCAAAATTTTACAAAGTTCCTATGAAACAAGAGATTTTAAATACTTTATGGAGTTGGATACACGATGAAAATCATGTTGTGAATGGAATATGTTACGAAATTGAAGATAAAATTGTTGGAATTGCACATTACAGAACAATGCCAAGACCAATTAAAGGTCAATATATTGGATTTTTAGATGATTTATTTGTAGATGAACATTTTAGAGGCCAGAAAATAGCTCAAAAACTTATAAAATACATAGAATCCTTATCTAAAGAGAATAATTGGAATGGAATTCGTTGGATAACCCACTCTTCCAATGAGACAGCGAAAAAATTATATGATAAAATTGCAAAAAATACAGGATTTGAATTATATGAACTTAAAAGGGACTAAATTTCAGATAAAAGTTTGGAATTATTTGAAAAAAATACCTAAAGGAGAAGTAAGAACTTACCTTCAGGTGGCAAAAGCTATTGGTAAGCCTAAAGCTCATAGAGCGGTAGCAAATGCAGTTGGGAAAAACCCATATCCTCCGAAAATACCTTGTCACAGGGTAATTAGGACTGACGGATCTCTTGGAGGATACTCAGGAAAAGGCGGAATTAAGACTAAGCTGCGCTTACTTAGATCTGAAAAAATTGACATTTAAGGTTAAAAAAGTGTTGAAATTAAAGACTTTTAGACGATTTTCATGAATAATCATGTAAATAGCACTATTCACCCTTCAGTTGTACTATATATTCTAATATAACTAAATAAATACCCTCTATGGGCGATTAAAGAGCATATTCTATTACTGCATTGCTCTATTATTCAATGATATCAACCCTTTTTTAATGTCTTAAATTTGCTTTATTTTACAGCTTTTTTAAGCCACCTGCCCTACAATTTTTGATGCAAAGATACAATTTAGAATTTTATTAGTAAAAAAATGTTGCAATTAAACACTTCTAGCAATTTAAATTATTTTTCAACGTTTTAGCTAAAATTAGTATTTTTTTCTAAATCAATGTGATCCAAAAAAGCTATTAATATTTATGATTTTAGTTAAAAAACCAAAATATTATTTTACTTCAACATATATTAATGC
>NZ_JBNAIZ010000019.1:0-13586 GCF_052047875.1 Candidatus Pelagibacter sp. HIMB1521
GTATTATTACTATTAAATCTAAACCATTGTGGCTACTCCCCAGTTTATAACAATAAAATTAATGACGATTTAAAAATCTATGTAACAACTTACTCAGGAGATAGATATTTAAATCAAAAATTAATCTACGAGTTAAAACCATACTTTGATATAAATGAAAAAAATACATTTCAATTAGATATTGAGAGCAAATATGATAACAAGACTATTTCTAAAGATATTACAGGCAAAACAACAGATCTTGAAATATTTGTAAACATAAATTTTAAAGCAACGTATCAAGATTATACTGAAACCTTTTCAATAAAAGAAAGTATTAAAATTAAAAGTAAAACAGACGCTTTCGAACAGCAAAAATATGAAAAAATTATTAGAGATAATTTTGCAAAATCAATCAAACAAAGATTACTTTTAAAATTGATAAATATTAAACAAATAAATGATTAAAAAAATATATGAAATAAATGAAAAAATATTATCAATTAATAATTTATTTTTGTTATATGGCCTAAATGATGGGGCTAAAAAAGAGTTAATAGATAAAATAATAAAAAGTTTAAATAATAAAAATGTTTATAAGTATAATGAAAAAGAAGTTTTTGAGAACCTACAGTCATTTTCAGAAAGTATAATCTCAAAATCTCTTTTTGATGAAAAAAAAATTATAATTATAAATGGTTGTACAGATAAAATTGTTGATGCAGCAAATACACTCGTAGAAATAGTTGACGAGGAGATAAAAATTATTTTCAATGCAGGGAATCTTGATAAAAAATCGAAATTAAGAAAATTATTTGAAAAAGATAACAATTTAATTTGTATACCGTTTTATCAGGATGATAATAAAACGCTACTATCTATCTCACAGAAATTTATAGCGGAAAATAAAATATCTATTTCTACACATGATTTAAATTCAGTTGTTAATAGGTGTAATGGAGATCGAGGAATTTTAAAAAATGAATTAGAAAAAATTGAGCATTACTCAGTTACAAATAAAAAAATAAGCTCAGATGTACTTTTTAAACTAACCAACTTAATTGAAAACTACAGCGTTGATGAACTTACAAACAATTATTTGGCAAAGAATAAAAAAAAAATATTACAAATTTTGAATGAAAATAACTATGTCTCTGAAGATTGTATTATAATTATTAGAAACTTACTATTTAAAGCTAAAAAGCTATTACAGTTAACAAAAAACTTTTCAAAAACAAATAACCTCAATCAAACAATTAATGATTTTAAACCTCCAATATTTTGGAAGGAAAGAGAAATTATAAGCACACAAATTTTAAAGTGGTCCGAACCAGAAGTAAAAAAATTAATTTATAAAATATTTGATATAGAACTCGAAATAAAAAAAGACATAAGTAACTCGAAAAGTCTAATTATAAATTTTATTTTAGAAGACTTTGCTAAAATTAATAATTATTCTTAATAATATCTATTATTTTGTTAAGTTGATCTAAATCTTTATATTCAAAACTTATTTTACCTTTATTTCTTTTATTATTTTGTATATCGACATTTAGGCCAATTTTATTTGAAATAGAAAGCTCAAGTGAAATAATATTTGAATCTTTAGTAGTCTTAGATTTTTTTCTAGTTTTAAAAATTTTAACAAGATTTTCTGCCTGCCTTACTGATAATTTTTTTTCAATAATTTTATTTGCAACAAAAATAGCATTATCAAGACCAACTAAAATTTTCGCATGACCAGCTGTTAATTTTTGAGTTTCAATTAATTTTATCACATCATCTGGCAAGCTTAAAAGTCTTAAAGAATTAGTAATGTGAGACCTGCTTTTACCAATAAATTTTGATACTTTTTGTTGATCATAGGAAAACTCATCTATTAATCTTTTATAACCTTGGGCTTCCTCAAGAGGATTTAAATCATGTCTTTGAACATTTTCTACAATTGCAAATTCTAAAGATTTTAAATCGTCAGCTTCAGTAATAACAACAGGAACATTATGTAAACCTGCTCTTTGTGCAGCAAGCCACCTTCTCTCTCCAGCTATTATTTCAAATTTTCCATCACTACCATTTGATTTTCTGACAATGATTGGTTGTATCATTCCCCTTTCTTTAATTGAATTAGTAAGATCAATTAAATTATTTTCATCAAATATTTTTCTTGGCTGATACTTGTTTGGAACAAGATCGCTTATTTGTAATTGATTTTTCTCTAGCTCTTCTTTAGCCTCACCAATCAATGATGATAAACCTCTCCCTAGACCCTTTTTAATTTTATCCATTAAGCAGCACTTCCTATTGTTGACTCTTGATTTATAAATTCGTCTGTAAAACTAAAATATGACTTACTGCCTGGACATGATTTATCATAAATTAAAACTGGCATACCATGCGAAGGTGCTTCAGATAATCTAACGTTCCTTGGTATTACTGTTGAGTAAACTTTTTCACTAAAATAATCTCTTGCTTCTTTTTCAACTTGTGAAGATAATTTGTTTCTTTTGTCATACATTGTTAAAAGTATACCCCTGATTTTTAATTCTGGGTTTAAGCTTACTTTTATTCTTTCAATAGTTTTCATAAGCTGCGTTAGTCCCTCAAGAGCAAAAAATTCTGTCTGCAAAGGAACCAGAAGCGAGCCTGAACATACAAGAGCCATAACAGTCAATAGGCTAAGTGAAGGTGGGCAATCTATCAGAATATAATCATAGGATCCACTAGAATTATTTAAATAAGCGGCTAATTTGCGCTTTAAGATAAAAGCTCTATTTGAATCATCAGCTATTTCAACCTCTAGACCTGATAAGTCAACATTGGAGGTTACCAAATCCAAATTTTCAAACTGAGTTTTCTTTATTACTTGATAAATTTCTTTAGTTCCATTCAAGACCCCATAGATTGTATTGCTTGAGTTTTCCATATTAGATAATCCAAGACCTGTAGTAGCATTTCCCTGAGGATCTAGATCAATAACTAGAATTTTTTTATTCAGTTGTGACAGACCAGCAGCTAAATTGATTACTGTTGTGGTTTTTCCCACCCCACCCTTTTGATTTATGACTGAAATAATTTGCATTTTATTTTTTTCAATTTTTTTTAATTTTTTTTTTAATTTTTTTTATATTTATTAAAAATGAATCATTGCTTGTTAAACTTTTTTTTTCTATATATTCCAAATTCCATTTTTTTTTAGAATTTTCTAAAACTTTTTTTCCACTTTTGCCCATAAAAAAAATTAAATTTTTATATTTCGAAAAATTTTCATAAACTAAATCTAAAACAACAGGCATAGGTTTAAACGCTCTTGACATAATTGTTCCTGTCTCTAAATTTTTTATCTCAAAAATATTTTTTTGAAAAACTTTTGTATTTAAATTTAATTTTTCTGAAACTTCTTTTAAAAAATGGCTTTTATGGTAGCTTTTTTCATAAAGATGCACATTCATTTTATTTTTCATGTTTTTTAGTATAATTGCCACTATAATTCCTGGGAAACCGGCTCCAGAACCTAAATCTGTAGTTGTATTGCAATTTAAATCAACAAAATCAATTATTTGCACAGTATCTATAATATGACGCTCAATTATTGAATTTTTTGATGCTGTATTTTGACCAATTATGTTAATTTTTTTATTTTTTTCAAGAATCAAAGATATATAGTTTTCAAAGTCTAAAAATGTTTCACGTGAAACATTTAAATGATTAAGTTTAGAGTAAGAATTTAAAATTTCTTGATCCATTAAGCTATATGCTTAATAGACCTTCTTTTAACATGTGACAACAAAATATATACAGCTGCTGGGGTTATTCCATCTATTCTAAGGGCCTGACCCATAGTTTTAGGTTTTATTTCTTTAAATTTAGCTTTGACCTCATTAGATAATCCTGAAAGCACATCATAATTGATTTTATCAGGAATAATTAAGTTCTCATCCCTCTTAAATGCTAAAATATCTGCTTTCTGCTTTTTTAAATAACCCCTGTAATGAGCATTAATTTCTACTTGTTCATCAATTTCTTTACAAAAAAAGGGTATTTCAGGCCATATTTCTCTAATTTTGCTCATATTTACATTCTTTTGAGTTAGCACCTCATTTGATGACCTCAATATTCCATCTTTAGCTATTTTAATTCCATATTTTTCTGCTTTAGATGGTGAAATACTAGAATTACTCATTTTTAAATTAATTTTTTCAATTTTTTCGAATTTATCTAAGTATAAAGCTTTTCTTTCTTCTCCAATTAACCCAATTTTTATTCCCTTAGCTGTTAATCTTTGATCTGCATTATCTGCTCTCAAACTTAATCGATATTCTGCTCTTGATGTAAACATGCGGTAGGGTTCCGCTACTCCCTTGGTAACTAAATCATCAATCATTACTCCGATGTAAGCATCAGATCTATCAAGAATAAAAGGCTCAGAATTTTTAACAGATAAAGCTGCATTTATCCCAGCTATAAGTCCTTGTGCAGCTGCTTCTTCATATCCTGTTGTTCCGTTAATCTGGCCAGCAAGATAAAGATTACTAATCTTCTTAGTTTCAAGGGTCAAGAATAGTTCACGTGGATCTATATAATCATATTCTATGGCATATCCTGGTCTTATAATAGTAACATTTTCTAAACCATTGATATTGTTACATATTTCTTCTTGTACTTCCACGGGAAGCGATGTGGAGATCCCATTTGGGTAAATTGTGTGATCATTAAGCCCTTCTGGCTCTAAAAAAATCTGATGACGAACTTTATCTGCAAATTTTACTATTTTATCCTCTATTGATGGACAATATCTTGGGCCTACTCCTTTTATATTGCCTGAGTACATTGCACTTTTAGATAAATTTTTTTTTATAATTTTATGAACCTTCTCATTGGTATAAGTCATTCGACATGACACTTGTTTGTTTAAATTTTTTTTTGTTAGGAAAGAAAAAAAATAAGGATCATCATCTGCAAATTGTTCTTCAAGGTTTTCAAAATTAATTGTTCTTGCATCCAACCTCGGAGGTGTTCCAGTCTTTAATCTTCCAATTTTAAAATTATATTTTGCTAGTTGTTCACTTAAACCTGTTGAAGGCTTTTCATCGTACCTACCTGCCGGTGTTCTTTCATCACCTATATGTATCAAACCATTTAAAAAAGTTCCTGTTGTTAGTATTAACTTTTTGCATGATACCTTTTTACCCTCTTTAGTTTTAAAACCACTTATATTGTTATTATTAAAAATAAACTTTATCACAGGATCTGAAAAAATGCTTAAATTATAGTAGTTTATAAGTTTTTCTTGCATAAATTTACGGTAGAGCAGTCTATCTGATTGTGTTCTTGGACCACGTACAGCTGGACCTCTACTTCTATTTAATAATCTAAATTGTATGCCTGATTTATCTGCAACACCTCCCATAACACCATCAAGTGCATCTATTTCTCGAACTAAATGACCTTTACCCAAACCACCAATTGCAGGGTTACATGACATCTCACCAATAGTTTCTATTTTATGGGTGAATAGGGCAGTGTTAACTCCTAGTCGAGCAGAAGCAGCGGCTGCCTCACATCCTGCATGACCTCCACCAATTACAACTACATCAAATGACAAATCATTTTTCATAGGTTGAATTTATATGTGAATAAATAATTTACAAGACAGGCTTAATTTTTTGTAAATAAGCGTTAATTATCAATAATTCTTAATAAAAAATGTCTAAAAAACATGATAAATATGAGATTATTTACCGATGCAAAAATCGTTGAAAATACTACCCAAAATCTCTTCTACATCAACTTTTCCAACAATCATACCCAAATGTCTAGTGGCTAATCGTAAATCTTCTGATGCTTTATCAAAATCTTCTATTTCTTTTTTTTGATTAAAGTTATTCAAATGATCTAGGCACTGTTCCAAATGTTGTCTGTGTCTTTCTCTAGTAATTAAAATATCATCACTAGTTATAAATTTATTTTTTAAATTATTTTTTATTTTTGAAATTAGTTCATCAATATTTTTATTATCTTTAATTGAGATTAAAACATGATTTATATTTTTAATTTCTGAATCAATTTCTTTTTCCAAAAGATCAGACTTGTTTATAACTAAAATTGCATTTTCATCTAACAAACCCTTCAAAACATCAGAAAAATCAAGGCTTTTTGCATCTACCACTACAAGCTTTAAATCTGCTTCTTCAGCTCTATTTAAAGATAATTTAATACCTTTTTTTTCTATCTCATCTTTAGATTCTCTTATTCCGGCGGTGTCTGATATTATTACGGGATAACCATCTATATTGAGATGAGTTTCTATAACATCTCTTGTAGTACCAGCTATTTCAGAAACAATTGCAACATCTCTATTAGATAAATGATTTATTAAACTAGATTTCCCTGCATTAGTAGGTCCAAGAATTGCAATTTTAAAACCTTCTCTAATTCTTTCTCCAACTTTTTGATCATTTAAAATCTTTTCAATTTTTTGGATAACATCATTTGAATCATTTTTGATTTCATCCAAAATATTATTAGGCAAATCTTCATCGGGGAAGTCAATTTTAGCTTCAACATGAGATAAAATTTTTAAAAGTTTTTCTCTTAAAAAATTAAATTGATCTGCAGACTTGCCGTTCATAATTTTAATTGCTTGTTGTCTTTGAATTTCTGTTTCAGATGAAATTAGATCAGCTATACTTTCTGCTTCTAATAAATTTATTTTTCCATTTTGAAACGCAAGTTTAGTAAATTCGCCTGGCTCTGCTAATCTACAATTTTCAATTTGAGAAATAGAAGAGTGAAGGGCGTCCACCACGGCTTTACTACCGTGGACTTGAATTTCAGCCATATCTTCACCTGTGTAGCTCTCAGGTCCAGGAAACCATAGTATTATACCCTCATCTATCAGCTCAGAAGTGTTGATTTTATTGATTTTTCTTAATGTTGCCACTCTTGGCTGAGGAACTTTTTTACCTGTAAGAGTCTTGATTACTTTTGAAGATTGTTCTCCTGAAATTCTAACAATTGCAACACCTGAAACACCAGGCCCGGTAGATAAAGCATAAATTGTCATTTGAAGATTATATCTTCAAATTAACATCGCTGTAAAACTTAAAATATTATAAAAAATTCTTATGCTGGTTTGTTCATTGAGTTAAAGAACTCAGCGTTATTTTTTGTGTCTTTTAATTTTGAATTTATAAACTCTATTGCGTCCATAGTACCCATTGGGGCAATTATTCTTCTCAACACATTCATTTTTTGTAAATCATTTTTATCAAACAAAAGTTCTTCTCTTCTTGTTCCGGACTTTGTTATATCAATTGCAGGGTAAATTCTTTTGTCTGCAATTTTTCTATCTAAGACAGTTTCACTATTTCCTGTTCCTTTAAATTCCTCAAAAATAACCTCATCCATTCTGCTTCCAGTATCAATCAAAGCGGTAGAAATAATGGTTAATGATCCACCTTCCTCAATATTTCTCGCTGCACCAAAAAATCTTTTTGGTCTTTGAAGTGCATTTGCATCCACACCTCCTGTTAAGACTTTTCCTGAACTTGGTATTACAGCATTATATGCTCTTCCCAATCTTGTTATTGAGTCTAATAAGATAACAACATCTTTTTTATGTTCAGTTAATCTCTTTGCTTTTTCTATGACCATTTCAGCAACGGCTACGTGTCTTTGTGCTGGCTCGTCAAAGGTAGAGCTAATTACTTCACCTTTTACGGTCCTTTGCATATCTGTTACCTCCTCAGGACGTTCATCTATCAATAGAACTATTAGATAACACTCTGGATAGTTTTTGGCTATTGAGTTTGCAATACTTTGTAAGATCATAGTTTTGCCCGCTTTTGGTGGTGAGATAATTATTGATCTCTGACCTTTTCCGATTGGACTAACTAGATCAATTAATCTTGGGGTGAGGTCTGGTTTTTTTTCTACCTTGGTTTTTTCAATTTCCATCACCAATTGTTTGTCTGGATATAATGGCGTTAAGTTATCGAATGCAATTTTGTGTCTTGCTTTTTCTGGCTCTTCAAAATTTATTTTACTAACTTGTAGTAATGCAAAATATCTTTCACCTTCCTTAGGAGCTCTAACTGGTCCTTCAACAGTATCTCCGGTTCTTAAACCAAATCTTCTAATCTGACTTGGGCTAACATATATATCATCCGGTCCGGGAAGATAATTAGACTCCATTGCTCTAAGGAAACCAAACCCATCTTGCAGTAACTGCAAGACACCAACACCTGTTATTTCCTCTTTTTCTGCAACTTTTTTTAGAATAGCAAAAAGAATTTCCTGTTTTCTAAGTGTGCTAGCATTTTCAATACCAAGCTCTTCTGCTTGTGTAATTAGCTGTTCAGATGATTTAAGTTTGAGTTCTTGGATATTCATGATTAGTTTGCTGATAAGGACTTATCGATACGTATAATATATATACTGTTTTTGTTATTTCAACCCTAGATTGGCTTAAAAATAGCTAAAAATACAACAATAATTAAAATTACAGTTGGTACTTCATTAATAATTCTAAAAAATTTAGAAGATCTTAAATTTGTTTCATTTTTCAATGCTTGAAGACATTTGCCCAAATATTCATGATAAATTGATAGAAATAATACCAACACCAATTTGATTTGCATCCATAAATTTGAAAAAACTTCGAATCCAATTAAGTAAATTAATATTAATCCAAAAGCCCATGTTAGCAACATAGCAGGACGCATAATGTAATTGTATAGTCTCTTCTCCATCAAAATAAAAATATCAGTGGTTTCTTTTTTTTCTTTGTTTTCAACATGATAAACAAAAATTCTTGGAAGATATAAAAGACCAGCCATCCAGGAAACAACAGCAATTAAATGCAAGGACTTAAAAAGCAAATAAGTATTCATTCATCAAATATTTTTTTCAATTAAAGATTTTAATAAAATAATATGGTCATCATTGTCATTTAAACATGGAACCATATCAAAGTTTATTCCTCCAGCATTTACAAAACTTTCTTTTCCTTGAATTAATATTTCTTCCAACGTTTCCACACAATCAGATGAAAAGCCTGGACAAATTGTGAGGATATTTTTAATTCCTTCTTTGGGTAAATTTTCTAATGTTTTGTCAGTGTACGGTTGAAGCCATTCTTGTGGACCAAATCTTGACTGGAAGGTAGTTTTAATTTTTATAGAATTAAACTTTTCTGAAATAAGTCTCGTTGTTTTACGACAATAGCAATGATACGGGTCCCCTTTATCAAAATATTTTTTTGGTATACCGTGGTATGAAGCTATGATTAGGTCTGGTTTCCAATCAATTTCATTAATTTTTTTATTAATTGAATTAACTAGTGCCTCTACGTATAGAGGATTAGATTCATAATGTGGTATTATTTTTAGAGAAGGTTGCCATCTCATTTTCATCAGTGTTCTATAAACTTCGTCGCAAACCGTTGCTGTTGTTGCTGCTGCATATTGAGGATAAAGAGGAAGAACAACTAAATTTTCACATCCCATCTCGTGTAATTTATTTATTTTACTTTTAATACTTGGATTTCCATATCTCATTGCAAAATCTAAAACGACATTTTCTTTTTGTAATAACTGAGAAATTTTTTCACTTTGTTTTTTTGTATAATATAGAAGGGGAGACATATCTTCATCTTTCATCCAAATTTCCTTATAAGCCTTAGCAGTTTTTGAAGGTCTAAAAGTTAGAATAAATAAATTTAAAATTATTTGCCAAATCATAGGATTTACTTCGATCACTCTTCTATCTGACAGAAATTCTTTTAAATACTTTCTAATATCAAACCAATTCGTTGAGTCTGGTGTACCTAAATTAATTATCAGAACCCCTGTTTTCCCATACTTTATTGGTGGATGATTTTTATCCATAGTCTAATTATTTTTTACAATGTTAACTAAATTTTCGACCATTTCTGGATTGGTTTCTGGAAGAATACCATGCCCTAGATTAAATATATATGGATGATCTTTAAAAATTTCCAAATACTTATTTGTCTCTTTTTTCAAATTGTCATAATCAGTTAATAAAACCTTAGGATCTAGACCACCTTGTACAGGAATTTTAATGTTTTTAAGTATTTTTTTAGGATTAACATTATAATCAATACTTATTGCATCGGGTTTAACTATCTCACAAAATTCTTTATAATTTTTGATCTCTCTTGGAAAACATATTACTGGTACTTTTAAAGATTTAACATAATCTACTAAATTCAAAGTAGGAGTGTAAATATAATTTGGAAGATCTTTTTCTTCTAACAAACCAGCCCAGCTATCAAAAATTTGAATGATGTTTGCTCCATTATCTATTTGATTTTTAATGTGAACTTTCAAAAATTTTTCTATAATTAATAAAATTCTATTTATTAAAAATTCATCTTTAAAAAAATTTTTATTTAAATTTTTTTTTGGTGATTTTAAATTAATCATATAGACCAGAAGAGTCCATGGAGCACCAACAAATCCAATAGTATTTTTATCTTTTACAAGTGGATCAGAGCTTACTTTTTTAATCGCTTTATAAACAGGATATATTTTTTCAACAAAATCTATTTCATCTAATTTTGCTATCTCATTTAAATTTATACTATCTAATTTAGGACCAAAATTTTTCTCAAATCTTACTTTTTGACCCAGACCATAAGGTAACATTAAAATATCAGAAAAAATTATTGCAGCGTTAATATCAAATCGTTTTAATGGTTGTAATGTTATTTCAGCTGACAGGTTATCATTTAAACATAGATTAATGAAATCAGGATTGTCTTTTCTGATTTTTCTAAACTCAGGTAAATATCTTCCAGCTTGTCTCATTATCCATATAGGATTAAATGAAGTGTCTTTGTTAATAATTACTTTGTTTAAAGGTTTCATATAAAAATCTTATAAATTATTGTAGTATTAATATATCTTGTGAATAAAGAAGATTATTTTTTATAAACATTATTTTCACAACTTACCAACATGTTTAATGATTAAAATTGTTTAAAATGAAGCTTTTTTGATTATCTCAATTTTTGTGGATTGTTTTAGCTTATTTATTATTATTGTTAATAAAAGTCATGTTTTACAGATGTTATTGGAGAAATTTAAAATTGTATAATTTAATTAAAATAATACACATTTATTAACAATTTATTTATGAGTAATACATATCAAATTTATTTAATCTCTGATTCTACTGGCGAAACTTTAGATAGAATATTCTTAGCTCTTAAAGCACAATTTTTAAATATAGATTATAAAGTTCATTCTTACTCTTTTACAAGAACAGAAAATCAAATTTTAAAAATTTTAGAAGATTCTAAAAAAAATGAAAATTCGATAATTTTGTATACTATTGTAGATAATAACCTTGCTAAATATTTGACAAACGAAAGTGAAAAAAAAAAGATCCCTTGTTTTGGAGTATTAGGTAACTTAATTTTAAATTTTTCTAAAATTTTAAACCAAAAAGCTACCCATGAACCTAGCGGACAACACGTCTTAAATGACGAGTATTACGATAGAATTGAGGCAATTCAATTTACTATGAATCATGATGATGGAAACTTAATAAATGAAGTTGAAAAATCTGATATCATACTTGTAGGGGTTAGCAGAACCAGTAAAACACCGACATCTATATATTTAGCAAACAAAGGGTTCAAAACATCAAATATCCCATTAGTTAACGAAAATTCTTTGCCTGAAAATCTTAAAAAAAATCCTCATAAAACTTGCGTGGTTGGATTAAGCACAGAGCCTGAAAGGCTGGCAGACTTAAGAAAAAATAGAATGAATTCATTAAAGGAAACAGAAAGTATGGATTACACTAATTTAGAGAGTATAAAAAAAGAAGTTCTAGAAGCAAAAAAAACATTTCAGAAATATAAATGGCCCTTAATAGATGTAACAAGGAAATCTGTTGAAGAAACTGCTGCTTCAATTATAAAAATTCACGAAATATATTTAAATAATGCAAAATAAAATTATCCTTGCTTCAAAAAGTAAGGTTAGAAAAGATATTTTAGATAAGAATAATATAGTAAGTATTGTAAAGCCATCGAATGTTGATGAGGATGTTGTTAAAATTGCTTTAATTAAAGAAAGAGCAACACCAGAAATTATTTCAAAAAACCTTGCAGAATTAAAAGCAAATAAAGTTAGTATTAAAAATGAAGACCAGATAGTTCTTGGGGCTGACAGTGTTATTGATATAGATGGAGAGTTAATATCAAAACCTAAGAGTAGAGAAGAGGCAATGACAATATTAAGAAAACTTAACGACAAATCTCATTTTTTAATAAGTTCTGTATGTATTTCAAAAAATGGCTCAATGATTTGGAATTACACTGACAAAGCAATATTAACGATGAAAAATTTTTCAGATTCAGAATTGAAAGAATACTTATCTAAGATATCAGATGAAAATCTTTATGCTTACAATGTTTATCAGATAGAGGGGGAGGGTAGAAATTTGTTCAGCAGTATAGAAGGTGATGAGGATACAATAATGGGTTTACCCATAAAAAAAATTAAAGAATATTTAGCTTTACAAAAATGAAGAGATATTCAGTAATAGGTAATCCAATAGATCATTCGTTATCACCAAAATTGCACAATTATTGGTTAATGGAAAATAATATTGATGCTAATTATAACAAAATAAAATTAGAAGAATCTGAAATTAAAAATTTTATTCAAGAAATAAAAAAACAAAAAATAATAGGATGTAATGTTACTGTACCTTTTAAAAAGACAGTAATACCTTATTTAGATAAATTAAGCCCCGAATCTAAAGAGACACAATCAGTAAATACTATTATTTTTCATAATAATCTTTTAGTTGGACATAATACCGATATCTTTGGATTTCAAAAAGCAATTCAAAATACAAATTATAATTTTGAAAATAAAAAAATATTAATTTTGGGAGCTGGAGGAGTAGTACCCTCAATAATTTTTGCACTAAATAGGATGAATGTTTCAAAGATAACAATAAGCAATAGAACAAAGGAAAAAGCCGTAAATTTAAAAAATCAATTTAATAATATTGATATCTTAGAATGGGGAATGGCTATCAGTTACGATGTTATTATCAATGCCACAAGTTTAGGCTTAAAAAACGAAAGTATAAATTTAGATTATTTAAATACCTCTAAGAACAAATTATTTTATGATGTAATTTATAATCCAACCGAAACTAACTTTTTAAAAGAAGGAAAAAAGTCTGGTAATCAAATAGAAAATGGTAAATTAATGTTTATTTATCAAGCTTTTGAGGCGTTTAAATTATGGCATGGAATTGAACCAACAATTAATAAAGAAACACTTAAATTATTAGATAATGATTAGAATAGCCATAATTGGAGATATTGGATCCGGAAAGACATTCGTTGCAAATAATTTTGGATATCCAGTCTTCAATGCCGATTATGAAGTTTCAAAGTTATACCAAAAAGACAAAAAAATTTTTGCTAAATTAAAAAAAAAATTACCAAAATATATCTCTAATTTCCCAATAAACAAAAATGAAATTACAAATGCAATATTATCTAATAAAAATAATTTAAAACAAATAATAGAAATTGTTCACAGAGAAATAAG
>NZ_JBNAIZ010000020.1:0-10667 GCF_052047875.1 Candidatus Pelagibacter sp. HIMB1521
TATTTATAACAAATTAATTAATTTCACTAGAAATAAAGATTTGTATAAGGACCTAACTAGAGAAGATAATTTTTCTGATAGATTAAGTTTATTTTTGCTACATTTTTCTTTCTTTCTTAAAAACTATAAAAATGAAGAAAATAAAAAAATATTACAAGAAATTTATGATTTCAACTTTAGACAATTAGAATTGAGCATTAGAGAAATTGGATATGGAGACCAATCTATAAACAAAAAAATGAAAGATTATATTAATTTGTTTCATTCTATGGTTTCAGAAATACATTTTTGGGACAATTTATCGAAATCAGACAAAATTGAAAAATTATCAATATTTTTAGAAGATTTTAATAATATTCATGATTTAGTTGATTATTTTGATGAATTTAACTTAAATTTATCAAAAAAAACTTTGAATTATTATTTAAAAAGTGTAAGTAACCAATAATTATGGCCGTACCAAAACGAAAACAAACCCCTTCCAGAACTGGAATGAGAAGGGCACAAACAATGAAATTTTCAACTAAAAATATAGTTGAGGATAAAAAATCAGGTGAATATAGGCTTTCTCACCATTTAGATTTAAAAACTGGGATGTATAAGGGTAGACAAGTTTTAGACCCAAAAGAATAGTATTATTATCTAAATGTCCGAACAAATTAAAATTGCAGTTGATGCAATGGGAGGTGATGGGTCACCAAAAAAAGTTATAGATGGTATAATTTACAACCACCAATCCAATAAAAACATTTTTTACAAAATATTTGGAGATAAAAATAAAATTTCTCCATTAATTGAAAATAAAATTAATAAAGAGTTCTATGAAATTTTCCATACAGAGAATGCAATTAAAAGTACGGACAGTCCTTTAGAAGGTGCAAAAAGAGGAAAAGACACAAGTATGTGGCTTGCTATTCAAAGTGTCAAAGAAAAGCAGGCTGATATAGTAATATCTGCTGGTAATACTGGTGCTTTATTAGTTGTGTCAAAATTAAATCTTAAAATGATCGAAAATATAGACAAACCTGCTTTGTCTGCGCTTTGGCCAAATAAAAAAGGTATGAGTGTTGTATTAGATCTTGGAGCTAATATTGAATGCAGTGCAAAAAATCTAAGTGATTTTTCTTCTATGGGAGCTGCACTTTATAACTCGTTATATCCAAATGAAACGGCCAATGTTGCTTTATTGAATATTGGTTCAGAAGAATTAAAGGGTAATGAAGTAATAAAAGAAACATATCAAATTCTTAATGACAAAAAATCTGAAAATTTTAATTTCTCAGGATACATCGAGGGTAATCACATAATGGATGGTGAAGTTGATGTAATTGTATCAGATGGATTTACAGGAAATGTAGCATTAAAAACAGCAGAGGGAACTGCAAATTTTATTACAAGTGAATTAAAAAAAGCGATGACTGGAAATTGGATAGGTAAGTTTTCTTCACTTTTAAATATTGTAAATCTAAGAAAATTTAAAAAAAGATTAGATCCAAGACTTTACAATGGTGCAATTTTTATAGGATTAGACTCTCCCGTAGTAAAAAGTCATGGTGGTACTGATTACGTTGGCTTTGCTAACTCATTAGATGTTTGCCATAGAATTGTTAAAGGTAATTTGATAGAAAAGATTAAACAGAATCTTTAAATGAGAATAAATTTAACTAAAAAAAATTTAGTTAATTTAGTTTATATGCAACTAGGTTTTTCTAAACAGATTTCAGAAAATCTAATCGATGATTTTTTATCAACAATTGTTTCCAACATTAAATCTGAGAAAAAGCTAAAATTATCTAAATTTGGAACTTTTTCTATTAGACAAAAAAAAAGTAGAATTGGAAGAAACCCAAAAACTAATGAAACTAAAGTAATAACTAGTAGGGATGTTGTTTTATTTAAACCTTCAAAAGAATTTAAAGAGTTTATAAATCTTAAAGATTATGGATAAAGCTGATCAGGCTTATAAAACTATTGGTGAAGTTGCTAAAATTTTAGACTTAAAAGTCAATAAGAGAGGTTCTTTGCCTACTCATATAATAAGATTTTGGGAAACACAGTTTAAACAAATCAAGCCAAAAATTCTTAATTCCAATAGAAGATATTATGATGAAAAAAATATAGATCTTCTTAAGAAGATTAAATATTTGCTTAAAGATCAAGGAATGACAATTAATGGAGTTAAAAAGATCCTTGATAATGAAGATACTTTAAAGCTTGACGAAATGGCAGATAAATCTATAAAAGCTGAAAAATTAAAAAATAAGTTAACTAAAATATCAAATATTTTAAAAACATTAAAATAAATGGCAAAAAAAACACACGTAAAAGTTAGAATGGTACCTGAAGCTAAACCAGATAGTCCTTACTTTTACTATGTAAAAAAACCAGCAGGTGGTGAAAAAGCAAAAGTAAAATTATCTGCAAAAAAATACAATCCTGATACTAGAAAACACGAAATGTTTGTGGAGAAAAAACTTCCACCGCACAGTAAATAATTTATTTTTTTTTAAAATTTCTTCTTTCGTAATCAATATAAGACCAAATCATATTTTTCCAAATACGATTAGTTATGTTTGGATCAATGCCTTGTTTTAATGATTTTGCTTTAATTTTTTTTAAAATAAAATTAATTCTTTTCTTATCTACGATTTCTTTTTTAAATTCTTTAAGTTTTAAAACTTCCTCAACTAGATTTGTTCTATATTTTATAAGTGATAACAGTTTATTATCTAATTTATCTAGCTTAACTCTTATTAAATCTAGTTTTTTTTTATTATTTGGCGACATTTAATTTATTGGAATACTTAATAATTATTATATTTATTTGAGCATGTACAGTGAGAATAATCATTTAAATAATCAACTTAAATTGTGGATGCTATCATTATTAGTTTTAGTTTCTTTAATAATATTGGTAGGAGGCTTGACTAGATTAACTGACTCTGGTCTATCAATTACTACTTGGGAATTATTTGTTGGTTTTTTTCCTCCTTTTACAAATGAAAAATGGTTGGAATATTTTAGTTTATATAAAACAATTCCTGAATACAGCCAACAAAACTTCAATATGACTCTTGATGAATTTAAAGTAATATTTTGGTGGGAGTGGGGACATAGGCAGTTAGGGAGAATAATTGGTTTAACAGTATTACTCCCAATGATTTATTTTTCAGTAAAACAAGGAGTTTGGATTATAAAAAAATATGGACTTATTTTTTTACTGGTTTGTTTTCAAGGATTTTTAGGTTGGTACATGGTATCTAGTGGATTAGTTGAAAGAATAGATGTTAGTCATTATAGACTAGCAATACATTTAGTTACAGCTTTTATAATTTTATCAATTGTATATTGGCAATTTTTAAATTTATCATCCTCTTCAAATCAAACAATTTCTATTAATCTTTTTATACTTAAAATTTTTTTATCTTTATTATTTTTGCAATTAATTATAGGTGCTTTTGTATCTGGTATGGATGCTGGTAAAATTTATAACACTTGGCCATTGATGGGAGTTAATTATTTTCCCGATGATAGTAGTTTTAAAGAGTTTTTGAATTTAAAAGTTTTTGATAATCCCTCTATTGTTCAATTTATACATAGAAATTTAGCATACTTAATTATCGTCTTTTATACCTTAATTCTCTTTAAGGTAATTAACACTAGAAACAAAAAATTATACAAACCCATCACAGTAATTGGTTTGGCTTTGGCATTTCAAATTTTTCTTGGAGTGATAACTATTTTATCTGGAGTAAAAATGTTATTTGCATCTTTACACCAGATAAATTCTATTTTGATAATACTTTCAACTTTGTATTTTATATTTATCTCAAAATATAAAAAACAAATTAATTAATTTCTATTTGTAGACATATAAATAAAATTAACTAACTGCTTTTAAATTACCTTTTGATGATTTGTCTAAAGCTTGATCTAAATCATCGATGATATCATCTATATGTTCCAAACCAATACAAAGTCTAACATATCCAGGAGTTACACCTGAAGCAGCCAATTCATCCTCATTTAATTGACTGTGAGTAGTTGTTGCCGGGTGTATTGCTAAACTTCTAGCGTCACCTATATTTGCAACGTGGTAAAACATTTTTAAAGCCTCAATGAATTTTTTACCAGCTTCGATACCACCAGCTAATTCAATACCAACTAAAGCACCATTACCATTTTTCAGATATTTTTTTGCTCGACTTGATATCTCTTCATTATGTTCAGTGGAATAAATTACTCTCTCAACAGCTTTATGATTTTTTAAGTACTCTACAACTTTTGCGGCATTATCACAGTGTTGTTTCATTCTTAAAGCAACTGTTTCAAGTCCTTGTATGACGCCGAATGCATTATCTGGTGAAAGTGCTGATCCTAAATCTCTTAACAAGGTTACTCTTGCTCTTACTGCAAAAGCAACATTTGCACCTGTTAATTCGGGCACAGCTTTACCCCAAACAACACCTCCATAACTTGCATCAGGTTCATTAAATAGTGGCTGTCTTTTTGGATCTGCTGTCCAATCAAAATTTCCACCATCTACTAGTGCACCTCCAACTACTGTTCCATGACCTGCTATATATTTTGTTAAAGAATAAACAACCACAGCAGCACCATGTTCAATTGGTTTACAAATTACAGGGGCAGCAGTGTTATCCAAGATTAATGGAATGTTATATTTTCTACCAATATCCGAAACTTCTTTAATTGGAAAAACTCTTAAATATGGGTTTGGTAATGTTTCTCCATAAAAAGCTCTAGTTTTATCGTCTATTGCTTTTTCAAAGTTTTTTGGATCCGACGGATCTGCATACCTTACTTCTATACCAAGCTTACTTAAAGTATGCGTAAATAAAGAAACTGTTCCACCATAAAGATCTGTTGAACTAACAATATTGTCTCCGGCTTGAGCAACGTTTAATATTGCAAAAGTAGACGCTGTTTGACCAGAAGCTACAGTTAAACTTGCAAGACCACCCTCAAGAGCAGCGATTCTCTTTTCCAACACATCGTTAGTTGGATTCATTATTCGTGTATAGATGTTTCCAAACTCTTTTAACGCAAATAAATTAGCTGCATGTTCAGTGTTATTAAATTGATAAGAGGTTGTTCTATAAATTGGAACTGCTACTGAATTTGTAGCTGGATCACTTCTGTAGTCTCCACCATGTATCGCAATAGTTTCTGGATTATTTCTTTTTGTACTCATTTTTACTCCTTTTTTAGTGCTTTTGCTTTATGCAAGGCGCACAATACAGTTCAAATACCTACCGATTATAATTTTATGAAAATTCCATTTTAGCAGTTTTATGCCCGCAATAGGATCAAATCGGCAAGTGATAAATAGCATATTAGTTATGTTTTACAAGCTAAATATAAAATTGACTTTGAATAATTTAATAGTATTAATCCTCGCACAATGACAAAATTCACAAAAAAAGATCAAGTTACTTCGTCTTGGTACGAGATAGACGCAAAAAATGCAGTTGTTGGAAGATTAGCGACTGTTGTATCTAATATTATTAGAGGCAAAAATAAGACTACTTATACACCTCACATGGATGATGGAGATTTTGTTGTAGTAAAAAATATCGAACAAGCAAAATTTACTGGCAAGAAGTTTCAAAACAAAAAGTACTATAGACACACAGGACATCCTGGTGGAATTAAAGTTACCACACCAGAAAAACTTCATGAAAAAAAACCTGGAGAAACTTTGAAATTAGCAGTTAAAAGAATGTTGCCTGGTGGTGTTTTGGGTAGAAAACAACTAACAAAATTAAAAATTTATTCAGGAAGTGAGCATCCACATGCTGCACAAAACCCAAAAGTTATAGAATTAGATAAACTAAACAATAAAAACATTGCAAGAAATTAATATGGAAAACGTACAATCAAACACAAAAACTCCTAAATTAAAGTTAGACTTTAAAGATAGTAAGTACGCGACAGGTAGAAGAAAAACTTCAATAGCAAAAGTTTGGTTAAAAAAAGGTTCTGGTAAAATTTATGTTAATGGCAAATTATATAATGAGTATTTTGCTGATGAAATTCACAAAATGCAAATTACAAGGCCTTTTGAAATTATAAATCAAGCTACAGATTATGATGTTAGATGTAGTGTAAAAGGTGGCGGACCTACAGGTCAAGCTGGAGCAATGGTTCATGGTATTTCTAAAGCTTTGGTTCTCTTTGATGAAAATTTAAAAACAACATTGAAAACTGAAAAGCTTACAACCAGAGATTCTAGAGCTGTTGAGAGAAAAAAACCTGGTAGAAGAAAAGCTAGAAGAAGCTTCCAGTTTTCTAAAAGATAATTTTTTTTACAATTTAAACTGCTATAATAAAAAATGCCTAAGCTTAATGCATTAGTTGCCGGATCTACAGGATATATTGGTGTTCAATTAATTAAGTTATTAATTAACCATAAATATATTAATATTAAATATCTATGTGGAAACTCGTCTGTTGGAAAAAATATTTCTAATTATGATAAATCTCTGTCAAAAAAAAAATTACCTAAAATCGTAAAATTTAATCCTAAACTGTTAAATGGTATTGATGTTGTCTTTACAGCTCTACCAAATGGTGAAGCTCAAGATATAGCAAAAAAACTTAATGATAATGTTACTTTAATTGATTTAGCAGCAGATTTTAGATTAAAAAAAGCTAATGATTATTTAAAATGGTATAAACAAAAACACCGAGCTCCAAAATTACAGAAGAAAAGCATTTATTGTTTACCCGAAATAAATCGCGATGAATTAAAAAATCACAATATAATTTCATGTCCAGGATGTTATCCAACATCAATATTATTACCTCTTGTTCCGCTAATTAAAAAAAAATTAGTTAAATTAGACAATATAATCATTGATTCAAAATCTGGATATTCTGGCGCCGGTAGAGGAGTTCATAAAAAATATAAAGATAAGAATTTATACGAGTCTTTGAGTGCTTATGGTGTTGGTTTTCATAGACATAATTCTGAAATTCATCAATTTTTAAGCAAATTTACAAATAAAAATTTTCAATTTAGTTTTACGCCACATTTATCTCCAATGTTTAGAGGTATATTAAGTACAACTTATTTAGATTTAGAAAAAAATGTTAATCAATCAAAAATCATCAAAACACTTAAGATGTCTTATAAAGGAGAAAATTTTGTTAAAATATTAGATTCTGATAAACTGTTGAGCACAAATGATGTTATCAATACAAACAATTGCTTTATCACAGTGTGTAAATCAAAATATAAAAACAAAATAATCATTATTTCTGCAATAGACAATTTAATCAAAGGTGGAGCAGGTCAGGCTGTTCAAAATTTAAATAATAAATTTAATTTTCCTGAAAGAACTGCTTTAAAATGAAATATTTGTTAATTATTTTTCTAATTTTTTTATGTAATTGCTCTTTAAATAAAGATTCTCAGTATTGGACAGAACATCCTGCTGAAAATAAAAAAAATCAAAAAAAAATAACTGAAATACTTAAAAAGTCAGATGATATAACAAAAATGACATTAGAAGAATATGAGATTTATATAGATGACTATACTAAAAAAAGTAAATATCCAGATATAAGCAAATGAATAATATAGTGAATGTTGCAATTGTTGGACTTGGTCAAGTTGGTAATTATTTATTTAATGAACTAATTGTTAAAAAAAAAGATATTGAACTTAAAACAGGAAAAAGAGTTCATGTAGTAGCTATTTCTGCAAAAAATATAAATAAAAAAAGAAAATATAAAATTAATAGAAAAATTTTTTATAAAAACTCTTTTGAAATTTTTAAAAAAGAAAAAGTTGATATTTTATTTGAAGTAATTGGACAATCTGATGGGGTTTCTAAAAAATTAGTTGAAACTGCTTTAAAGAATAAAATTCATGTAATTACACCAAACAAAGCTTTAATTTCAAAACATGGAAACAATTTAGCAAAACTAGCTGAAAAAAATAATGTTAATCTAGAATTCGAGGCATCTGTTGCTGGTGGGATACCGATATTGAGATCTATTAAAGAGGGATTAGCTACAAATAAATTATCTAAAGTTTATGGAATTTTAAACGGTACTTCAAATTATATATTGTCAGAGATGGAAAATTCTGAGCAAAATTTTGCTGATGTTTTGAAAAAAGCTCAAATGCTTGGATATGCTGAACCAGGAAATCCAAAATTAGATTTAAATGGTTTTGACGCATTTGCAAAAGTGAGAATTTTATCCGCTTTGGCTTTTAATAGTAAAATATCAAATAAAAAATGTTTAATGGAAGGAATAGAAAAGATTGATTTAAAAGATATTAAAATTGCAAATCAATTAGATTTAAGAATTAAACTACTGGGTATCTCTGAACTCAAAAATAATCAACTTTTTGAAACTGTTCATCCATGTCTTGTAAGTAAAAAATCATATATTGGTAATGTAAATGGAGTAATGAATGCTGTTATCCTTAATGGCAAACCAGTAGGAGAAAGTGTATTACAAGGGGAGGGTGCTGGACCAGGTCCCACTTCATCATCTTTATTATCTGACTTATTATCTATTTTAAGAGGAAACATTAAAAAGCCATTTGGTGTAAGTGTAAATAAACTTAAAACTTTAAAGACTTACAACGTAAATAATTATGTTAATTCTTTATATTTAAGATTTGAAGTTAAAGATAAACCAGGTGTTTTATCTCAAATAACCAATCGTTTAGCTAAATATAAAATTTCTGTCAAAAGATTAATCCAAACCCCAGATAAAAAAAATAATAAAGCTACCATCGTAATAGTTACTCATAAAACCACAGAATTAAATTGTAATAGCTGTTTATCTATATTTAAAAAAAATAAGAATATCTTAAAATCACCTACGTTAATTAGATTGCTTGATTAATGGAAATATATTTCAAACTTATTGAAGTATTATTTCCTGTTTTTTTTGTTGTTGGGATTGGGTATTACCTTGGCAAGAAAAAACCAGATTTTGATAATTCCTTTATAACTACTTTTGCCTCAAATGTTGGTACACCTGCAATGGTTATATATTCTATTACTTCTACAGGTATAACATTTGAACAATATACCAGTTATTTTATTTATTATTTAATTGCTATTGCTGGTTTTGGTTTAACAGGCATAATTATTTTATTTCTATTAAAAACTAAAGATATCATTAGAGAAATCCCAGTATTTCTTCTTCCTAATAATGGAAATATGGGTATTCCTATTTGTCTTTTTGCTTATGGTTCACAAGGTTTAGGAATAGCTGCATCAATATCTTCTCTTATAATTTTACTTCACTTTACATTAGGAGTGTTTCTAGCCGACAGAAAATTTGACTTTAATATTTTAATTAAAAATCCACCTTTTTACGCAATTATATTTTCAGTTACTTTTATTTATTTTGACTTGGAGATGCCCAAGGCAATTATTAATTTAACTGAATTGTTAACATATACAGCAATTGTTTTAATATTAATGTCGTTAGGAATTGCATTAACAAAATTAAAAATTTTTTCTTTCACTAATTCAATAATTGCTTCTATTGGAAGAGTAATAATTGGACCCGTGATTGGTTTTTTAATTATAATTTTTTTCGATCTTTCTGGATTTGGTGCAGGTGTAATTTTAATTCAATCTGCTATGCCAAGTGCTATTTTAAATTATTTAATTGGATCAATGTACTCACCAAAAGAAATAGTAGATAACATCGCTAGCACTATTGTTGTTTCTACATTAATGTCATTTATTACAGTTCCAATAGTCGTATTCTTTGCTTTAAAATACTTCTATTAAGATATATCTTTCAGTTGTGAAGGCTATAATTTTAAATGCATCTGCTTGGATGATTGTCCCTGTTATGGATGCGTTTGCTAAATATTTAAGCTCATCAATGGATGTTTTGCAAATAACATGGGCTAGATATTTTTTTACCGTAGTTTTTACTCTGTCTTTAATGCTTATATTTTATAGAAAGTCATTAGTTTGGACTAAAAAACCGGCTCTTCAACTAATAAGAGGTTTGATATTTGTTTTTTCTACGTATTTATTCTTTTATGCGATTTCTGAAATTTCACTCCCTAAAGCTTTAACTTTAGCATTTGTAGCACCAATTTGTGTCACAGCTTTATCTCCATTTTTTTTAAATGAGAAAGTAGGGGTGAAAAGATGGACTGCTGTTTCGTTAGGATTTGTTGGTACTTTGATTGTTATTAGACCTGGATTTATTGAACTTAATTTAGCTACTTTAGCTGCTTTAGGTAATGGAATTTGTTATGGATTTTACCTTATTATAACAAGAAAACTTAGCACTTCAGATAACCCTCTTCTAACGCTTTTGCTTTCAGGTTTAATAGGAACGGTCATTATTAGCTTATTTATGCCTTCTGTATGGGTAAAACCTACTACAAATCAGTGGATTTTAATGGCTTTAATCGGCCTTATAGCCTCTGTAGCCCATCTTTTCTTAATTTTATCACTCAAATATGCTGATGCCTCAAAATTAGCTCCTTTGGGCTATACAGAAATCATAACAAACATATTAATTAGCTATTATTTCTTTCATGAATTACCGGATAATTGGACTTATTTAGGTCTTTTTATAATTGTCTTAAGTGGTCTCTATATAACCAGAAGAGAATATATTTTAAAAAGAAGTAATTAATAGTATTTATT
>NZ_JBNAIZ010000021.1:0-8934 GCF_052047875.1 Candidatus Pelagibacter sp. HIMB1521
TTAGGGATCTATTTCCTAAAAAAAAAATTATCTTAACTGATAAGTTTCTTATAGATTTTATTAGTGAAAATTTGAAATATTTTTCAAATAGTAAAAACAAACTTTCAGCTTTTAGTGAATTTAAGAAAAATTTAAGATATCTTATCTAGGATAGAAAATAGTTTAAATTAAATCATTGAAATATTTTTGAACTTTTAATTTCCAAATTTTTTTAGAGACTAATATTTTATAAAAATTCTTGTCACTTTTTCCATAACCAAAGTATTTGATTGTTTTAAATTTTTTATTTTTTTGATGTATATTTTTTAACAACTGATGTTCATTAAATTTTAAGTTTATTATTGATTTATGTCTAAATCTATTTTTTTGTCGATTGCCTACATTGATTGTTTTAACTCCATAGTATGGTGCCTCTATAATGCCTGCAGAAGAATTTCCTATAATAAATTGTGAGTTTTTTAATAAAGATAAAAAATATTCAAATCTCATGGAAGGTAATATTTTAAAAAAACTATTTTTTTTTAATTTTTCTATTTCTTTAATTATGATATCTGAACCTAAGTCATTGTTAGGATAAATTATGACATATTTTTTTTTACTTTTTTTCAATGCTGAAAAAAAAATTCTAGCATAGTTCTTTAGACCATCAACATCTGTAGTTACAGGGTGCAACATAACTATTGAGTAGCTATCAAAATTTATCTCATATTTTTTTTTTATAACCTCAATTTTTGGGAGTTTTTTGCTTAGTATAGTATCAATATCTGGTGAACCAATTACAAATATAGAGTCTCTCTTTTCTCCCATTTGTATCAATCTTTTTTTTGCAGTTGAATTAGTTACAAAATGAAATTGAGCTATTTTGGAAATAGAATGCCTTATCATTTCATCAACAGTTCCACTTACCTCACCTCCCTCTACATGAGCTACTTTAGAATTATTTAACACACAATCCAATGCACATGCCATAGGTTCTATTCTATCACCGTGGACAATGGTCAAATCAGGTTGAATTTTTTTTCTGACTATATTAAAACCTTTAATAGTCTCGGCTAGGCTCAAACTCATACTTTTAAATTTTTTTTGATTATCAAATATAAATATATTTTTAATCTTATCTTTTTTTAGCTCTAGGAAAGTTGATCCATATTTTTTAATGGTATGCATTCCAGTTACAAACACATAACATTTAAATTTATCTGATTTTTGTACAATTTTGATTAAAGATTTTAATTTACCATAATCAGCTCTAGTTCCTGTTACAAAAAGTATTCTTTTCATTTTTTTAAATAATTTTTCTTTATAAAATCGTCCTTTTTTATTTTTCTGACAGTTTTTTTTCCTAAAACTTTTTTGATATCAAAAGCTAAATAATCACCAACACCTGGCCTTTTTGTAGTTATATCCTCTCTTTTAATTTTTATATTTTTACCAATATCTTTTGCAGCTACTATTGAATGAAATGCAAAATTACGAGTAATATCTTCTTCATTTATGATTTCCTTATTTGAACTTAAAGCAGAATAGATCTCGTCTCTAGCTTGAATAATTTTTTTATGATCGTTACCATCCATAGAACATATTGTGTCAGGACCAACTCTATTTTTGTTAAGCACAAAATGTTTTTCAATTATTTTGGCACCCAATGATAAAGCTAGAATAGACATATTATTACCTATAGAATGATCTGAGTATCCAATAATAGACTTTTTAAAAACTTTCATCATTTTCAACATCCTATTCATCCTTATCAATTTTTTTTTAGTTGGATATAAATTTACACAGTGAAGCAATGCGTGTGGTATTTTATTTTTATTAATAATTTTTACTGTTCTTTTGACTGAGTCTAAACTATTCATACCTGTACTGACTATCATTGGTATTTTAAACTTACAGATATATTCAATTAAAGGGGTATTGTTACACTCTCCAGATCCAACTTTAATGATCTTGATATTATTTTTTATCAGCCAATCAACTGCTTTGAATGAAAATGGTGTAGCTATATATATTAATTTTTTTTTATGAATATATTCTTTAAGTTTTTTCTCATCATTTAAACTCAAAGAATTTTTTTTAATAACTTCAAAAATACTTAATTTTGAATTTCCTGGTTTAATCCTCTTTGCGCTAAAATTCATTTCTTCCTCTGGTATATGAATTTGGACTTTAATAGCTTCTACTTTGTTTTTTTTTGCTTCATCAACTATTTTTTTTGCAAGAGCTAAAGAACCAAAATGATTTATGCCTATTTCTGCAACAATTAGTGGTTTTGAATTATTTGAAATTATTCTTTTTCCTATCTTAATCATATCTAATAATTCTTAATATTTTTTTGTATAAATTTTGAGTGTCTAATTTATGTTTTTTAAGTACTTCGTCTGGTTGACCACAAGATGGAAAATCATCAACAGCAATTTTTTTAATAATCTTATTTTTATTAAAATTATTTTCATTTAAAAAAGACAAAAAAATATCTGAAAAACCACCAGTCCTAAAGTGCTCATCTAATATAAATATTTTCTTTTTTTTATTAAGTGTATTTTTGAACCATTTTTTATTAAAGTAATTTAGTGATGGTAAATTTATAACTTCAATTAATATATTTTCTTTTTTTAATAATTCTCTAACTTTAAATGCTTGGGAAATCATTAATTGTCCATAAGTTATAATTGAGTACTTTCCATTTCCTTTTGCTATAAAGTTGCCACAACCGTCGACAAATTTATAATTTTGTTCAAGTTTTGGCTGATTTTTATAAGGAGGGCCTATCGAAAGCCTAATAGAGCAGTTATTTTTCTCTTTTTTAATGCAATGATTTAAAACCTTTTTAACCTCTATATAATTATATGGATGGTAAATTTTCATATTGGGCATATTGGACATCAGCGAAATATCTCTTGTGCTCTGATGTGATTTACCAGCTCCAGCAGGTAGCAAACCAGCGTATAGAGAAATATAAATTATTTTTGTTTTTTCTGATGCATTATTAAATATTTGTTCATTTGCTCTTGCGGTTAAAAAGGACGCAAATGAATTTACAACTGGCAGTAATCCCATTAAACTAATACCTCCTGCCATTGAAACCATATCTTGCTCTGCTATTCCATTTTGAATAAATCTTTTCGGATAATTTTTCTTGAAATTGTATAAATCTGCATCATCTGCCAGATCTCCATCGAGTAAAATAATTTTTTTATTATATTTTGCTAATCTTATTAGTTCATTTGTAAATGAAATAGTGACCCATTTGTTTTTATCTAATTTCATAATTAATGAATTTCTAAAACCTCTGATTTAAGTTTAATATTTAAAATATTTAATATTTTTAATTGAGTTTTAATTTTCTTTTTAGTTTCAAAATTAATTTTTTTTATTAATTCTATTTGAAAATCAAAAAAATTTTTGTCGTCAGGAGCTCCAGCATGCCAATTATATTTCTTATTTTTTTTCATTACATTTGGATGTTCCATTTCTTTAATACCTCTGCCCTTTATAGTATCAGCAATGATTATTTTAGGTTTATTTTTGATTTTAATTAATTTTTTTAATTTTTTGTCTAAAATTCTAAAGTTGTGACCATTTATTTTTTCAACATGCCAACCAAAAGATTGAAACTTTTTTTTAAGATCCAGCAAATCAATTATATTTTTTACATATTGACTACTTTGTATTTTGTTGTGATCTACAATTACAATGAGATTATTTATTTTCTGATGAGATGTTGTTTGCATTGACTCAAAAATTTGACCTTCTTGCAATTCACCATCACCAGTTAGAACTATAACAGAGCCATCATTTTTATTATAATTTTTTGCCCAAACCATTCCTTTTGCTTTTGATATTCCCATACCTAATGAACCAGTGTTTGCCTCTATTCCTGGTGTGGCAATGTCTGGATGACCTTCGAGACCTTCTAATCTTCTTAGTTTCAAAATCTTTTTTAAACTTATAACTCCTAATGCATAAAGAACCGAATAAAGAGCAGGAGCATCATGACCTTTAGATGAAAAAAAAATATCTCTGTTTGGATCACTTAATTTTTTTTTCTTTTGAAAAAAAAATTTAATCCAAACCATTATGTCCATAGCACTCATTGAAGTTCCTAGGTGTCCTGAGCCTGCTAGTTTGATCATAGAAAGAGTATTTAGGCGGCAAATTAAAGACAGTAGTTTTGCTTTATCAAAGTTATTAAGCTTATATTTTAAAACTTTATCTATTTGTGATTTTTCAATAAAATATATATTTTTTTTATTAATCATTATTTGGTGGATTTCCCCAGTTTAAATTGATTGATGGTATAATTTTAACCTGCCGCATAAACCAAAAAAATTTGCCCGTTGGGCCATTTTTTTTTAAGGTACAAAGATATTTTAATGTTGGGATACATAATTTAGCTGATAATTTATTTTTAGGAAACATGGGAGTCTTGATTGGACCTGGACTTAAAGTGTTAATTTTTATGTTAAAATTTGTCAATTCATTCGAAGCACTTTTTGCTAGAGTATTTAAGCCTGCCTTTGATGCACTATAAAGTGAATAACCTGGTGCACAGTTGATTGATCCACCTGAGGAAATGTTTACTATTCTTCCAAAATTATTTTTTTTCATAACTGGTATGCAATATTTTACAAATAAGAAAGCAGAAAATAAATTTGTTTTAAATACATTATTTATAAGTTTATAATCAACCTTTTCTATTACAACATTTTTGGCAATGCCCGCATTGTTAATTAAAATATCTATTCTTTTGTATTTTTTAAGAACAAAATTAATAAATTTTTTTATTTCTTTTGGTTTCTGTACATCAACTTTTTTCAGAATTACATTTGATTTTAATGAAAACTTACTTTTGATTTTTCCTATATTTCTTGAACATAAAATTATTTTAGAGTTATAATTTGATAAACTTTTAGCTATTTGAAAACCCAAACCTGAACTAGCACCTGTAATAATTATAATTTTATTGTTAAGATCGTTTTTAATTTTATTTTCTACCAAGCTGTCCATCCTCCATCAATTACTAAATTTGATCCTGTCATATATCTTGATGCATCACTTGCGAGAAAAATAATAGCTCCATTATAATCTGTCCAATTTGCCATTCTATTTAAAGGGACTTTATTTTTGTAATTTTTATGAAAATTAATTTCATGATTATCAAAGACACCTCCTGGGCTTAAACAATTTATTCTAATGTTAAATTTCCCACATGTTGTTGCAAGATTTTTCATTAGTCCAATTAAACCACTTTTTGAGGCTCCATAAACAGCTGGAGTGTTTAATTTAAAATTGCCTCCATAAATATTTTTTTTTAAATTTTCATAGATTCTCTGGTCAGGCCCTACTAGTCCATAGGTTGAAGAAACCAAAATAATATTGCCTGAAATTTTTTTTTTTTTAAAATGCTTAATAGATTGCTGACAAACTAAAAAAGCTCCTGATAAATTGATATTTAAAGCCTCTTGCCAAGTATTGTAATCATATTTTTCTAGAGGTTTGTAATAATTTTTCGGTTTTGCATAAACATTATAAATTACAGAATTAATTTTTTTTTCTTTTTTAATTATTTGGTTTATACACTCAATTACACTTTCTTCAGATGAAACGTCACATTTCATGCTAATAATATTTTTATTGTTTACTTTAATCCTCTTTAAATCTAATAGATAAACTCTAGCGCCAGCCGTAACTAAACATTTAGAAAAGCTTTTTCCCAAATTTCCAGCTCCACCAAAAATAATAATTACTTTTTTTTTTAATGAAAAAATATTTCTATAATTAATGAGCGGTTTTAAATTTTTCATTTTTTTTTAAATAATAGTTAATTTTTTCAATATCATCCTTAGTATCTATATCAACTGATCTTGAATAAGGTGTTTCAAATATAACAGTTTTTTTTGGTATTCTTTTTTTTTCCTTAATAATTGCATTTCTAGAATATATCCAGACTAATGTATTAATTTCATAAACAACAGGGGCTTCTTGTCTAGATCCAGGATTTAGACTTTTTTGTTTAGAAAGTTTAAAATATTTTCCATTTTTTTCTAACATACTAAAATAAGGGTTATGTTGACAAGGATGTACCGAAACAACCAAATCTGCTTTTTCTTTTTTAAATTTATCTATAGCGCTAGTTATGTCTTTTTCAATTCTAAGAGGTGCAGTGGGATCAAAAATTATAATTGCATCTATTTTTGAACCATATTTTTTTTCATATTGCAAAATGGCATCTTGTAAGACTGGTAGCATTGGGGAGTTATCTAAAGCTAGTTTTTTTGATCTTTTAATTTTGAAATTTTTTTTATCATTCGGAACCAAATTTAAGATTTTTTTACTATCACTTGTAATTATAATTTTCTTTAGTTGCTTAATTTTAAGTGCAACCTCATAAGCTTTTTTTACAATATTTTTTTTATTTATTGATAAAAAGTTTTTATTTTTTATACCTTTTGATCCGTATCTCGCTGCAATTATTCCTATAAAATTTTTATTAGTTTTCATAAATAATTATTATTATTTTATTTTTCACCAACTAAATTTAAACTTATATCATAATTTTGCATATTGTATTTATATACGCCATCTGACCAATCACCAATCGACTGACCAAAAACATCTATCGTTTTCCAAGAACTTACATTTTTAAAATTATTTTTTTCAAGAATATTTTTTAATTCTTGATGATCATAAATTGATTTATGAAAATCATTAGGATAGTTCTGGCCTCCCATTATAGCGTTTTTAATTATGCTTAACTTTTTTTGCTTATTGTAAAGGATATATAATTTTTCTATATCTGGAACTGAAATTCTTATAAGACCTCCTGGTTTTAATAAGTTATATAATTTTTTTAAAAAATTATGAGTTTCATTAAACGAAAAATGCTCAAGAACATGACAAAGATAAAATTCGGCAATAGAATTTTCTTTAAATTGAGTTAAATCAAAACCATCTGAAATTATATGCACATGCTTAAAATCTCTCGCATCAATATTTAACCATCCTTGTAAATTTATATTTCCGCATCCTAAGTGAATTTTTAATCCTGGATTAGAGTTTTTTGTATATAAAGGAATACTATTATCGTAGTTTTTTTTTAAAAAATTTAACCACTTAAATATTTTCATAATTTTTAAGACCTATTTTGATAAGAGCTTGTATTATTTTTTTCATTATCTGAAAAGTGTTTTAAAATATCCAAAATTTTAACCAAAAATATAAAAATAATTATGAAATAAGATCAAAATTATTTTTTGTGTATTTTTCCATCAATAATTTCATAAACCTCGTCACAGATATCCATATTTTCTTTGTTGTGAGTCACTATTATAACTGTTTTTTTTAAATCTTTTAAAATTGTAAAGATTTCTTTTTCTATTTTGGAATTTAATGCACTAGTAGGCTCATCCAAAATAAGAACATCAGGATCAGAATAAAGTGCTCTAGCAATTCCAACCCTTTGAATTTGTCCACCAGATAATTTAATGCCACCTTCACCTAAATTTGTTTCTTTACTATGTTGCATATTATGTAAAAATTCATCGACTTTAGACATAGATATACTTTTATCAATCAGGTTTTCGTTGATATCTTCATCATGAATACCAAAAGCAATATTTCTTCTCAATGTATCATCATAAATAAATATTGATTGAGGGATATATCCAATTTTTTTCTTCCAATTAAATAAATATTCACTCTTTTCTGACAATAAATTTTTGTCAATATATATTTCTCCATTGTAATCAATAATTAGTCCAAGCAGAATATTTAACAGTGTGCTTTTGCCAGAACCACTTTTACCAGTAATTGCTATCATCTGATTCTTTTTAATTTGAATATTAATATTATCTAAAATTTTTTTGTTTTTGATATATTCAAAACTTAAATCTCTTACTTCGATACTGTCATTAAATCTTAATATTTTATTATCTTCCTTTTCTGGCATAATATATTGCTTATCAATTTTTATTTGTGTCTCTTTATTAACAAGATTTATTGTCGAGGAGGAGAAAGAGATAAGCTGAAAATTAAAAAGAATTTTTGTTATAGATGGAAACAATCTAATTAAACAAACTGTAAAAAAAATTATTTGTGGAATTAATAAAGTAATATCTAATCCAATTGTTAAAATATAAATTAAAAAAATAGATATTAAAGAGATAAATGAGACTTCAATCCAAACCCTTGGTATTGCTCTTAAAACATTTAAATAAACAGTTGGTTTAATTATACGATCATAATTTTTTTTGAAAATTTCTAACATATAGTTTTGATTATTTTTCATCAATATGTCTTTTACTCCACCAAAAATATCCCCTAGCTGTTTAATTCTTAAACTTTCATACAAAACTTTTTCATCTCCTAGTGTTTCAAGTTTTTTTTTGTAAAATTTTAAAAAAAAATATCCAAAAATTCCTAAAATTATTACTATGAGCAAGGTAACCTTTGTATTGACAATCAATAAGATAGATACAATTCCCAAAAGTATAATAATTTCTGCTATCAAATAAAAACATCCTGCCACCACGTCACAAAATTTCCAAATTTCTTGAGTAACATTATGAAGTAAATTAGAGGTGTTTCTTTTCATAAAAAAAGAGTACGGGCTAGAAATATAATTTGAAAGTAACTTGCTCGATAATTCTTTCTCTATAAGAAATTTCATAGAGTACAAATTTTTATAACTAGCCATTAAAACAATATTTTTTAAAATTATTCCCGACAAAAAGAGGATAACCAATAAAATATTTATATTATTTAATCCAAATAAATTATTAAGGTCGTTTAAAAGTGGATACTGACTATTGGTTAAAGATGTTTCTATACCAAAAATAGAACTCATCAATGGAATTATTAAGGCCAAACTAAACAATTCAAAAACAATGCTCATTATAACTAAAAATAAAATCAAAATTATTTTAGATCTTA
>NZ_JBNAIZ010000022.1:0-6133 GCF_052047875.1 Candidatus Pelagibacter sp. HIMB1521
ATTAAAATTTGCTTCTTCTAAGATAACATGATTTAATTTGATATTTTTTAAAGAAAATAGATTTTCCAACGAGACATAAACTTTAAGTTTTTTTATTTCTGTAATTTTATCTTCTCTAGAATTAATTGAGGAATTATTTGTAGTAAAATGAGGTCTTGGTAAAAATTTATAATCTAAATCTTCTTGAAAATTAAACTCTAGGTTTAATTTGTTTTTTAAATTTTTTTTAATTTCTAAAGCTACATCCGCTTTATTGTAAATGTTTGGGAATGAAAGATATGATAAAAATAAAATAATTAGTGCGACAATAGATAAAAATATTTTATTGTTAATTAATAAATTTTTAAAGTTATCAACATTTAACTTGTTTAAATTTTTCTCTAATAGATTATTAATAAATTTACTGAATTTTTTATTAAAATTAGCAATAAATTTAGGATTATTCATTTTAAGTAGTAATCTTATAAAACATTATTTCGAATGATAAATAGAGAATATTTAGATGGTTTAAATGAAGCGCAAAAAGAGGCTGTAATGCATCTGGATGGTCCTCTTTTAATAGTAGCTGGTGCTGGTTCAGGAAAAACTAAAGTTCTAACATCAAGAATAGCGAATATAATTAAGGAAAAAAAAGCTTTTCCTAATCAAATTCTTGCAGTCACATTTACAAATAAAGCTGCTAAAGAAATGCAAAACAGAGTTAGTAAAATTTTAGCATCTGCTGCTGTCGGTCTTTCTTGGCTAGGAACATTTCATTCAATTTGTGCAAAATTGTTAAGAAAACATGCTTCAGCTGCACAATTAAACTCAAATTTCACTATCATAGATACTGATGATCAGATTAGATTAATTAAAAATATATGCAAAGCAGAAAATATCGATATCAAACAATTATCTCCAAGATTTATACTTGCAATAATTGATAGGTGGAAGAATAAAGGTTTTTATCCTGGCGAAGTAATTATAAATAAAAAAGATATATATGAGAAAACTGTTCTTCCATTATACAAAATTTATCAGAAAAAATTAACAGATTTAAATTCTTGTGATTTTGGTGATTTAATTTTACATGCAGTAAAAATTTTAGAATTTAATCCTGATATTAGAGAAATATATTCTAAAAATTTTAAATATATTTTAGTTGACGAATATCAAGATACAAACTTTATTCAAAGTAAATGGCTTAATCTTCTATCTGAAAAAAATAAAAATATTTGCTGTGTTGGTGATGATGACCAATCAATATATAGCTGGAGAGGTGCTGAGATAAAAAACTTTTTAGAGTTTGATCAAGTCTATGAAAATACAAGAGTAATAAGATTAGAGCAAAATTACAGATCTTCACAAAATATTTTATCGGTTGCTTCAAACCTTATTTCTAATAATCAAAATAGAGTTGGAAAAACATTAATTACTACAATGGAAGAGGGAGATTTGGTTCAATTAAACTGTTTTAAAAATGGTAAGGATGAAGCAATTGGTGTGTCTGATGAAATAGAAAAAAAAATTAAAAAAAAATTTTCGTATAATAATATTGCAATTTTAGTTAGAGCTATTTTCCAAACACGTGAATTTGAAGAGCGATTTCTGAAAATTGGTATGCCCTATAGAATATTAGGTGGTACAAAATTTTATGAAAGAGCTGAGATTAAAGATTGTGTTGCATACTTAAGATTAATTCATCAAGAGAAAGATGACTTAGCTTTTGAAAGAATAGTTAACAATCCAAAAAGATCAGTAGGTGATAGTACCTTAAAAAACATTCACGAGTTTGCTAAAGAAAATAATTTAAATTTAGAAAGAGCATCAATAAAAATGCTTGAGCAAAATTTAATTAAGCCAAAAGCTAAAATTGGACTTAACTTTTTTATTAATTCTCTAAACAAATGGAGAAATTATTTAACCATAAAGAAATTAAATCACATAAAGCTATTACAGATTGTTTTAGATGAGTCTGGTTATTCAGCAATGCTTAAAAATAAAAAAGATTTAGATAATGAAAATAGACTAGAAAATATCAAAGAGTTGTTAAGTGCTATGAAAGAATTTGATAATTTAGAAAGTTTTTTAGAACATGTATCTTTAGCAACCGCAGTTGATCAAGAATGGGATGGTGAAAAAATTAACATGATGACCATGCATGCAGCAAAAGGTTTGGAATTTGATGTTGTATTTTTACCTGGATGGGAAGAAGGATTATTTCCACATCAAAAATCTATTGAAGAAAAAGGTCAAAATGGTCTGGAAGAAGAAAGACGGCTAGCATATGTAGGAATTACAAGAGCAAAGAAAAAAGCTATAATTTCTTTCTCAATGAATAGATTTTACCAAGGGGATTGGATAGATAGTATGGCTTCGCGGTTCATTGATGAATTACCAGAAAAACATTTAGAAAAAAATTCTTTCTTTGATGAAGAAATTAACAATGATGATGATTTTGAGTTTAATCAGGATTTTGAAATTGAAGAAGGAACAAGAAGTCCCGGGTGGATAAGATATCAAAAGAGAATTAAATGAAGAATCATATAAAATTATTAAGAAGCAAATTTAAAAAATATGGAATTGATGGCTATATAATTCCAAAAAATGATGATTTTTTTACAGAATATTCAAAGTTAAATAGATTAGAAGTTATTTCGAATTTTAGTGGATCTGCTGGTCTAGCTATAATTCTTCAAAATAAAAATTATTTGTTTACTGATGGAAGATACACAATTCAAAGTAAAATCGAGAGTGGGAAAAATTTTAAAATTTATGGATTTGAAAAATTAATAAATTGTAGTTTATTTAAAAATCTTACACTTGGTATAGATCCAAAGTTATTTACCAATACTCAAATAAAAAATTTTTTTTTAAAATATAATAAAATTAAATATGTCGAAAAAAATCTAATTGATGAAATTGAAAATCAAAAAAAACATACCTTTAAACCATTTTTTTCTTTAGATAAAAATATTGTTGGTGAAAGTGTTAATTCCAAATTAAATAAAATATCTAAATACTTAAAAAAAAATAAATCTGATTATATATTTATTAGTGCTCCAGAAAATGTTGCGTGGACTTTAAATATAAGAGGTGGAGATGGCCCCAACAGTCCAGTTCCCAATTCGAGATTGATAGTAAGTAAATCAAAAAAAATTCTACTTATAAGTAATCTTAAAAAATGTAAGCAATTATTAAAAAATAAAATTATTAATAAAGATGAATTTTTAGATATAAATACTTTCCCAAGTAAAATACAATATCTTAAGGGAAAAAACTTTATTATTGATGATAAATCTTGTTCAATATTTTATGAAAATTTAATTAAGTCTAAATTTAAGATCATAAAAAGAGAAGATCCAATTTATCTTTTAAAGGCAATCAAAAATAAAACTGAGATTAAAAATATGATTAATGCTCATATCTTAGATGGAGTAGCATTAACTAAATTTTTATTTTGGATAAAAAAAATTAATAAAAAAAAAATCACCGAAGTAGAAGCAGCTGAAAAATTAGAAAATTTCAGAAAATCAAATAAAAACTTTCTTTATCCGAGTTTTGATACAATAGCAGGCTCTGGTAAAAATGGTGCCATTGTCCATTATCGTGCAAAGAAAGAAAGTTGCCGAGTTATAAATAAAAGGGATATTTTCCTTTGTGATTCTGGAGGCCAATATAAATATGGAACAACTGATGTTACAAGGACAATTTGTTTTTCAAAACAAAAACATAGCATCAAAGATGTTTTTACCAAAGTTTTAAAAGGTCATATTGCTGTAGCTACAACTGATATTAATAAAAATGATACAGGTAAAAAAATTGATAAAAGAGCGAGAAAATTTTTAAATAAAAGTAACTTAGATTATGCTCATGGTACAGGTCATGGTGTTGGCTTTTTTCTTAATGTTCATGAAGGGCCTCAATCTATTACAAAAATAAATACAGTAAAAATAAGAGAAGGTATGATTTTAAGTAATGAACCTGGGTATTATAAAACTAATGAATATGGAATTAGGATTGAAAATTTAGTTTATGTTAAAAAAACAAACAACAATTTGTTATTTCATAATTTAACACTAGCACCCATAGAGAAGGATTTGATAAATTTTGATCTTTTAACAATTAATGAAAAAAACTATTTATTTAAATATCATTTAGAAGTCTATTCAAAGATATCAAAATATTTGAATTCAAATGAGAGAAAGTGGTTAGCTAGTTTTATTTAGCATTTTTAAAAATTCAACTTGGTCAATGACTTTTATTTTTAACTCTCTGGCGTAATCCACTTTCTTCTTAGTTGGTTTTTCTCCAATAATTAAGAAATTTAGTTTTTTAGATACGCTACTAAGTGTTTTTCCAGAATTTTCTTCGATTAAAGATTTAATTTCTGCTCTACTAATTCCATTTAATTTTCCAGTAACTAAAAAAGTTATGTTTTTTAATTTACCATAGTCTGAATTTTGAATAGCATCTTTAATTAACAAAACTTTTTCCAATTCATTTAAAACTTGTTTGTTAGTTTCGTTTGAAAAAAAACTCTTGATTGAATTGACTTGCGTTTCACCAATTCCATCTATGTTAAGCATATCTTCATAATCATTTTGTTTAGATAACTTTTTAAATTCTGAAAATGATACAAAATGTTTAGACAACAATTTTGCATTTTCTAGACCTATATGCCTTATACCAAGAGAATAAATAAACCTCTCTAAAGAAATAGTTTTTTTTTGATCTATTGAATACTTTAGATTTTGAACAGAAAGTTTGCCCCAACCTTCTAAATTTTCAATTTCTGAAAAATCCAAATTAAAAATATCTTGAGGATATTTTATAAATTTTAATTTCCAAAAATTTTCAACTATTTTTTTCCCAAAACCATCTATATTAAAAGCTTCTTTTGAAACAAAATGTTTTAATTTTTCAATTGATATTTTATCACAATAATAACCTTCGCTAGAACATCTCCTTACAGCGTCAACTTTTTTTGTAATATTATTAAATTCTTTAATTGTTTCTGATCCACATGATGGACAATTTTTTGGAAAAATAAATTTTTTTGAATTTTTTGATCTTTTTTGTTTATTTACTGAAAGTATATGAGGTATCACATCTCCAGCTCTCTCTATAACTGCTGTATCGTCTATTCTAATATCTTTTCGATTGATTTCATCTTCATTATGTAATGTTGCATTTGAAACTATAACTCCTCCAATATTAATTGGCTTGATCTTTGCTACTGGTGTTAATGCACCTGTTCTACCAACTTGTATCTCTATATCTAAAATTTTAGAGACAGCTTTATTAGATGAAAATTTGTGAGCTATTGCCCACCTTGGTGCATTTGCAACATTACCCAATCTTTTTTGCATTGCAAAATTATTCACTTTGTAAACTATTCCATCTATATCAAAATCAATATTAGCTCTTTTTTTTTCAATTTCTTGATAATTTTTCATTAAATTTTTAATCCCTTTTACTAACTTATTTAATGGGTTTGTTTTAAAACCCCAATCGTCTAATTTACTTAAAAAATCTGATTGATTATTAACTGCTAGTCCTTTTTCATATCCAAATGTATATGCAATAAATTTTAAAGGTATTTTTTTTGTTTCATCTGGATTTTTTTGTCTTAGAGAACCAGAGGCTGCATTTCTAGGGTTTGCAAATTTTTCATTTAAATTTTTGAAATCACTATTTTGAATAAATACTTCTCCTCTAATATCAATTTCCTCTGGAAAATATTTTGCATTAATTTTTTTTGGTATATCTCTTATTGTCTTGAGATTTTCAGTTATATCTTCTCCTTCTTTTCCATCTCCTCGTGATAGACCTTTTACAAATTCACCATTTTTGAATGTTAGTGATGCGGATATTCCGTCTATTTTGGGCTCTACACTATAAAAAATTTCACTGTCTTTATTAATTGATAAAAAATTAGTAATTTTTTTTTCAAAATTTATCAAATCGTTTTCGTGAAATGCATTATCTAGTGACAGCATTGGTACCCTATGTAAAGATTTTTTAAAATTTTTTGAAGGCTTAAAACCTATAGTTTTAGATGGAGAAAATTTTGAATTTAAAAAATCATATTTGTTTTCTAAATCTAGTATTTCTCTTTTTAATTGATCATACTCACTATCCAAAACCAAAT
>NZ_JBNAIZ010000023.1:0-4796 GCF_052047875.1 Candidatus Pelagibacter sp. HIMB1521
TAGAACAAGAAATAACAATGGTAAATTAGATATTTTACAAAAAATTGATAATATTGAGAATATTAAAGTTAAATTGTAAAATTCAACTTTTAAATTTTCATTACATTTAAGAAAAAAATAAATTGTTAAAATAAAAAATATAGAACCCGCAGTATCAGAGCCTAACGAGCCTAAATTCATTAATATTGTGCCATTTTGAAAAGGATGAATTAAACTAAAAAAAAATATGTAAATATTTGAAGATATTAAAAATAATTTTGAATAAGAAAGCTTACCTTCTTTTTTGTTGATAAACTCAGAAATCAAAATAAAAAATGGAATATAATTGATTAAATTTGCTAAATATGCTCCATTAACTTTAAAATTTCCAATACTTAGTAGAAGATACCAGGGAGAAATCATGCCATATCTTTCTTCTAATGAAACTAAATTAATTACTATTTTATAGTCATAACTCCAATGTAAAATCTGGTGATGATATAGTTGAGTATCATAAATTGGTCCATTATTAGAGCTAATATAAAACAAGATCAAAAGTGCTACAGCATTATAAAATATATTTTTTAAATGAAGTGCTTTTTTTTTAATTGCATAAATTAACAATAAAAAACCTATAAAAAAAATTGGAAATATAGAATATTTAATTGGGAAAAAAAAATTAACTAAAATTAAAGTTGTAAGTAATAAAATTATTCCATAAACAATATCAATATTATTTATTTTTAAGGAACTACTATCTTCTCTAAAGGCAATTTTTAAGATAAAAGAAATTCCGTATAAAGGGATTAATAGAATTATAAAAAAAAAAAAAGAAATTATCATTTACTTTAATGGTTTTCCCTCTAAAATTTTTTTTCCATAATCAGTATCTAAATCTATCCAACATTTAATTTTATCTCTCGTCTCTAAAAAATTAAAATAATATCCTTTAATAATTTTTGGTTCTATACTTGCATCTAAAGCTTGTACTGGATCGCAATAATTGTTACTTTTGTAAGATACTTTAATTGGTTCAAAATTAACGAACCATGTTAAAAAATTTATAACAATTAAACTATAAATATATTTTTTTTCAGCACATTCATAAATAATAAAATAAAGGAAAATTATCATTGGTTGTAAATACGAAAGTTCTGCTGGAATGTATAAAAATATTACAAGATTAGAAAAAATTAATAGAAAATTTAAAATTGAGTATTTATAGTTCAAGACAGGTTTAAGGTATTTTCTTAATAAATAAATAAATACAAATAACTGAATAAAACCTATTGTTTTCCAAGTTTTATAAAAAAACCTGACGAAATATTCTAAAAAATCACCATCTGGTCGGCCTGCTCTTAACCAATCTAAAGTTAAGCTAGATTGTATCCAAACTGGCAAATAAAACAAACAGCCAATAAATATAGAAGAAAGTATAATAAAAACTTTTCTATAATTATTTGCTATAAAATCAGTTTTAGCAAATAATATTGTTATAATAACGAAAGGAGCAAAATTAATTCTAGCTCCAATGCATATTCCAAAAAAAATAACAGATAGCTCGAAAAAATTTCTTTTCAAATAGTACATACCTAATGAAAAGAATAAAAAAGCTATAGAGTAATCAATTGGTTCTAAATTATCAAAAAAAATAATTGGATTTGAAAGTACAAAAATTAAAAATAAAATTAAATTGTTAGTATTAATTTCATTTTTTAGGCTTAAATAATAAATAACTAAACCTGATATTAAGCTTAAAAATATGAAAATATTTGTAGCAAAACTCCCAAAATTAAAAGATAAAAAACCAATAATAAATTCAGCGACTGGATAACCTGTAAATCTGCTAGTCATAAAGTTTCCATTCAAATAACCAATATAAGTTCCTATCATAGGTAGAGTATCTTCATCTGACCCATAGCCTCCAACCTTGCATAAATAAAAACCAAAAAGAATAAAAATAATAAATATTATTTTGAGAGGTAAATTTACTGTCATATAAATATATTTTTCATATTAAAATTTTAAAATTTATCACTAAATTTTTCTAATTATCAGTGTGTTCTGAATAACAATGCAATCAATTTTTGTTCTAGAAAAAGTTTCTATTACATTTACTGGACTCTCACATATAGGTTCATCAATATTCAGAGATGTATTTAATAAAATAGGTGATCCTGTTTTTTTTTTAAATTCATTCAAAAGTTTATAAAATTTAAAATTTTGATTTTTATTTACTGTTTGAATTCTCGAGGAGCCGTCAACGTGTACTATGGCTGGGAATTTATTTTTACATATAGAGTTAGCTTTTAATACAACATTCATATTTGGAAATTTATCATCTTTGTTATTTACATCAAAATATTCATGAGTATGCTCTTCCAGTATTGATGCTGCAAAAGGTCTAAATTCTTCTCTAAGTTTTATTTTTGTATTTAAAATATCTTTTGCAAATTTATTTTTAGGATCAATTAATAAACTTCTGTTTCCTAATGCTCTAGGACCCCATTCCATTTCATCTTGAAACCAAGCAACTAAACCGCTCTTACTTAATATATCTGTAACAACTTCAATTATCTTTTCAAAATTTAATCCATAATCTATTGAGAAATCTCCAAGAAACTTCTCATTTTTTTTAATTAAATTTTTTGCTTGCTCGTCACTGTACGAAGGTCCAATAAAGTAGTTATCTTGAATAGTATTTTTAAAATTTTTAGATATTTCATTAAATTGATAAAATGAGGATCCAACAGATCCACCTGCATCACCAACATTTGCATGAAAAAAAATCTTATCAAATTTAGAAGATTTATAAATTTTCCCGTTTAAAACAGAATTAAAAAAACATCCTCCAGATAAACAAAGATTGTTTGAATGGTTTTCTAAATATATATTTTTAATTATCTTTAGTATTATTTCTTCAAATTTATTTTGCAAGGATGATGCAATATCATAATGTCTTTGCTGTAACTCTTCCTTATAATATCTCTCACTTCCCAAAAGCTCTTCAATTTTTTTTGAATAGAGGTTTTCAAAAATAGGTTTTGATGAGTTTAAGTTGTCAAAAAAAAAATTTTTATGGTGCAAAAAATATTCAAGATTTAATTCAAAATTATAGGGAGGAACAAATTTTACTAATTTATCAAACTCTTTTTTATATTTTGGAGACCCATATGCAGCAAGAGCCATTACTTTGTATTCATCTCCATAATTTTTAAATCCCAAAAATTGAGTTATTGCTTGATACAAAATACCTAATGAATGTGGATAATAATTTTTTGATATTAAATTTACTTTATTGTTTTTAAATTCACTTATCTCCATAGATGAAAAATCACCAGTTGCATCAATTGATACTCCAACAGCATCTTTAAATCCTGACATAAAATAACTACTAGAAATATGTGATATGTGGTGAGGTACGAAAATAATTTTATCTTTAACATTTTCTCCAAAATACTCTTGAAACTGACTATGTAATGATCTTTTGTTTAAAAGGCTAAGTAATTTATTTGCAAGACTAGTAGATTTTATATTTGAAAATGCAAATTTAAATCTTTCGTATAAATTGTGGTTAAGATTAAAATTTACAGTAATATAGTCTAGTTCTTTGAGAGAAATGTTAGCTTTCTTTAAACAAAATTTTATTGAATAAATTGGAAACCCTGAATAATGCTTAATTCTAGTAAACCTTTCCTCCTCACAGGCAGCGATCAAATTACCATTTTTTAATAAACATGCAGAGGTGTCAGCATGATAAACATTTATACCAAGAACATTCATTTAATCTTTATATACAAATAATATAATAAAAATACATATACCAATCAAAAAACCACCATTAAAATATCCCGCACCTCTAATTAATTGTGTAATTATTAATGGCATAAAGAATATTTTTACTTTGTGATCGATATTATTATTTAAACAAGCCAATAAAATTATAATTAGCAAAAATAATCCAAAAACACCAAACTCAGTAATCAATTTAACAAAGTTGTTCGATGCATCATGACTATTAAGAAAAACTGTGGACGGATTGAGAAATGGGACTTTAAATCTATATTTGTTTGATGCTAGATAATAGTTATTAAATCCCCAGCCAAAAGGTTTTTCTTTTATAGCTTCAAATAAAATATAAAAAGATCTTAAATAAACTTGAGTTGTTAAGTTAGTTGATAAATTACTTTTGATAATTTTAAATTTTTTTTCGTCTAATCTATTCATTTGATTTTCTAAATTAAGTATTTTTTGTTCTAGATTGGTTTTTTTTATTTTATTTTTATCAAAATCATTATTTAATCTACTTAATTGTTCTATTGCAGTTAAGTATTCATTAATAAGTTTATTCCATCTATTATTTAAATCATTTTGATTATCTAAACTTTCATTTTTATTTTTATTTTTATTTTTATTTTCACTAATTATATTTAAATTATAAATTTCTTTGAATGATTGAGAAACCTCATCAATATCTTGGAACCTTTTTAGACAATTTGAAGAAGTAAATAATATAAGAATTGTTAAAAATAAATAACCTGTCGTAAGTAATAAAAATTGATTATTTATTTTTTTGTAACAGCAAATATAAACAGCAAAAAAACTTAGAATATAACCCAAAATTGAGGTTGTGGATGAATTATAAAAAAAGGATAAAACAAGTAATAGAAATACTAATTTTAAAAAAAAATTTTTTTCAATTGAAATTAAATAAAGTAGATAATAAGTCACTGCTACAGAGATCATGCCAAAATGTGAGTTTTCAGAAAAAATAATATTTGATCTAAAAAAACTCGTAGAATAATGACATCTTTTAA
>NZ_JBNAIZ010000024.1:0-3642 GCF_052047875.1 Candidatus Pelagibacter sp. HIMB1521
TATAAAACCATACTGCTAATTTAAAATAAAACACTCTTAATTGTGGAAAGATAAATTTCTTAGGTAAACCTTTGTAAATTTTTGAAATATCAAGATCTTTACTATTTGATGAAAAAACTAACTTAGACAATTGTTTTCCAGTCCAAGGAGCTGCACTAACCCCTACGCCGCTATAACCAAATCCATAATAAATTTCTTCATTATCTATTTTACCAATTGAAGGGGTAAGCTTTTGAGATAAAGCAATTAAACCTCGCCAATTATAATCAATTGTAACGTTATTCCATTTAGGAAAAATATTTTTTAAAAATTGTTCCATATCATTAGCTCTGTTTTGATTAGATTGATCACTTCCTTCAAAATCTCCTCTAGTGCCAAATAAAATTCGATTGTCAGGTAACTTTCTATAATAATATAAAAGGTTTTTAGAATTAGCTATTGGGGCATAAGTATTAAAGTTATGTAAACTAAGTTCTTCATTTGTAAGTGGTCTTGTTACAATAATATTTGAAATAACAGGTAATACTCTTCCATCCATTTCAGGAATTAATCCCTCTTGATAAAATCCATTAGTTGCAACAACTATTTTTTTTGTTTTTAATGATCCTTCATTAGTTCTTAAAAGATAAGAACCATTATCTTTTTCAATTTTTTCAACTTTAGTGTGCACATAAATTTTTAATTTTTTAGATAAAGCATGTTTTGCAAGTCCGTTTACAAATTTTAATGGATTGATCGCAAATCCAGGTTTATATGAAAATGCACCAAATTGCTCAGTTCCGCCATGACCTACTTCATCAAATTCTTCTTTTGAATAAACTTTGGTATCAATTCCAAATTCAGATTTATAAACTTCAGCTTGATCTTTGATTTGGTCAAATTTGTTTTTGTGATGAGCTACAACAAAGTTATTTTCACCAGTTACATCACAATCAATATTATAATTATCAATTAATTCTTTAGTATAATTAGCTCCTTCAACAGAGTTTTTAAAAAATTTTCTAGTCTCCTCTTTTCCATAAACTGATTGCATTTTTTTATAAGACATTTTGCTTGGAGGAAGACAGCAAAACCCCGCATTACGAGAAGAAGCACCCCAACCTACTTTTCCAGCCTCAACCAAAACTACATCTAAATTATGATTTTCAATTAAATTTATTGCACAAAGCAAACCAGTATAACCCCCACCTATGACTACTATTTCAGAACTAATATCTTTTTGAAGTTTATCTAAATTTAAATTCTCACTTGAAGTTGCTTCCCAGTAACTAGGAACAGGTTTATTAAACTTATAAATATCTGAATGATAAATATTACTCATTAGTTAATGTTAGGTTAACATAACCCTTAATTATCTAAATAATAATTTACTTAAATTTATCTTCCCAGAATACAACTCTGTCGTCTGTTTTTTCTATCAAGTCCTTACAAAATATTCCGTATTTATCTAAAACTTTTGAAAAATTTTTATAATCTTGACCCATCTCATTTTTCATACTTTCAAAGGATGTTTTAACTCTATTTCTCATTGTATCTGTGTTCATGCCTAATTGCTGACCAATCATAAAAACAGATTCTAATGATAAATCTGCTGATTTATTAAGACCTGATATGGTTTCATCGTTAGCACTACCACTTTTTTTAAAGCCTTCTTCAGACAATATATAATAACTATAACAAGTTGTGAAATCTCCTTGCAGATTATAAAATACAAATGTTTGTTGATCATCAGCATTAGCACTTGTGCTTAAGATGCTAAGAATTATTGCAGATATAAGTTTTTTCATTTTTTGTTTTTTTAAATTTTAATTGAAAGCATCCATATACCAACCAAAAATAAAGACAATGAGAAGAATTTGTTTAATATTTTAGAATATTTTTCATTTCTAAATTTTGCACCAAGTAAGTCACCAAATAATGTCCACAGAGTAAATGATACGCAGTTATTAACTGTGAAAATTGTACTGATTAAAATTATTCTTATTAAGTTTTGAGAACCGTCTAAAAAGATTGTGAACATTAAAGAAATTATCACATAAGCTTTTGGGTTAAATACTAAAAGTATAACTCCATCAACAAAAGTACATTTTAAATTTTGATTGCTGTTTTCATATGTGCTTGCCTTGAAGAATTTATAGGCAAGATAGATTACATATAATGATCCAATTATCTGAATGTATTGATATTGATCATTAATAAATGAAAAAAATATATTAAAACCAAAACCTATAAGAAAAGTAACTATAATCGTTGCAAGATGATAACCAAAATTTGCTGATAAAGTTTTAACAAAACCAAATCTAGCTCCATTAGCTGCAAAGAACATGTTCCCAGGTCCCGGGCTAAAAGCGAGAGGAAATAAAAAAATTATTAAAGCTACTATTTCAATTAAGGTCATACTTTAATAGGTGATTAAATTTATAATATTCTTTAATTTAGGCCTTTTTATTCTTTTTATACATTCTCATCCACTTTTCAAAGATCAGAATTGCATCATACATATCTTTAGTTTTGTTGGGATGATTTTTTGCTCTTCCAAGCATAGTTGCAATAACATTTACTTGATATTTGATTGATCTTTTTTTGATAGCTTTAATTGTATAAAGCGCCTTTTCTTTATTCTTAAAACCTAAGCCATGTAAAGTTGTCTCTGGTTTATAATCAGAAAATAATGAAAGATTTAAAGGTTTAAAACTTTTATCTTTTATCATTTTATTCATTGGCATTTTATCAACTAAGGTAAATATCTTTTTAAGATTTATTGTATCTAACTTAGCTTTTTCGGTTCCATCAAAGCCAATTAAACTCACACTAAAGTTTTTAGCTTTATCTAATTTTGTAACTAATTTTATAAATCGTTTATGAAATTCTTTTATGTGTTTTTGATAAATATCTTTTGAATTTTTATACTCTTGATTAGTGTAATTTGGAGTATTCAAAACTAACAATCTACATTTCCATATATATTTTTTAAAATTCATTGGTATATTAAGTATTTTAGTTAATAGGATATATGAAGGAAAAAGTTATTAAATCTCATTTAAAGAAAAAAGCACTATCTAAACTTGCTTTATCGATAAGCTTTTTCTTAGTTCTTTTAACTTCCACTGGATACATATTTAATTCTAAAGCTGCAATTTTTCTATTTTATATTTTCAGTTTTGCATTCATTTACAATTTGCTAATCAATTTCTTATTAGAAAAATTTGATATCTGAAAAATTTATTCCACACGGGAGTATTCCGACTTTACTCTTCTCAAAGGTATAGAGGTTTCAACAGAAGAAACGCCCTCTATTACAGTTAGTTTTTTAGTTAAAAAATCCTCAAATTCCTCTACATCTTTAACTGCAATTCTTATTAAATAATCCTTAGCTCCAGTCATTAACCAACACTCAACTACTTCAGGAAAATTTAAAATTTTTTTCTCAAATTTATCAAAATTTTTTGATTGCTGTTTTTCTAAGCTAATAAATATGAAGGCAGGAAATTTATAACCAAGTGAGGTTTCATCAATATTTACTGAATAATTTTTAATTATATTATTTTCTTCTAATTGATTTATTCTTCTTGCAGTAGGAGCAATACTTAAATTTATTTTCTCACTTATATTTTGAAGGGTGGTTTTGCTGTTATTTTTAAG
>NZ_JBNAIZ010000025.1:0-3538 GCF_052047875.1 Candidatus Pelagibacter sp. HIMB1521
AGAAGATTGTAAAATCTTTATTAATTTATTTTATTATTAAATTATTCAATATTAATTTTTTCTTTAATTATAACATTATTCTTAGGTTTTCGAACTTGACTGTGAATAGCTGATATATACTCACCTACTATACCCAAAAATAACAATTGTATTCCTGAAAAGAAAAATAAAGCAACAATTAATGTAGATATACCTGGAGTATTCATTCTACCATCAATAAAAAAATGAGTAAATAATTGAAATATAATAAACATAACGCTTGCTGATGCTATTAAAATTCCAAAGATAGTAAATATTCTAATGGGAAAATTACTAAAAGAAATTAAACCATTTATGCCTAAATCAAAAAGTTTAAATAAATCCATTTTTGATTTCCCATGAATTCTCTTTTGCCAAGTATATTCGACGCCAATTGAATTAGATGACAAATTTGCAATTATACCCCTTGTGTATGGATAATAGTCATCATAGCTCAATAGTTCCTTGTAAAGTTTTTTTTCAATCAATTGAAACTCCCCAACATATGGAGGTATTTCAATGTTAGAAATCTTGTTGACTATTAAATAGTATAAATTTCTAAAATTTCTCAAAATAAAAGACTCGTTTCTCTTTTTTTTTATTCCATAGACTATATCGTAACCATCTTCCCATTTTTTTATAAAATCTATAATTAGTTCAGGTGTGTCTTGCATATCAACTGGCAACATAGGTATTAATGCATCACCATTTGAATATTTTATTGCATTAAATGTTGATTTATGTACTCCATAATTTCTATTATTAATTATAATTTTTAATTGAGGATCACTTGCGGCTAGATCTTTTAAAATTTTATCAGATCCATCTTTTGAATTATCATCAACAATAATTAATTCATAATTATAATTCTTTAGACGTGTGTTAAAAATTTCTTGAATTTTATTGTAAAAAATCTTTATATTATCTCTCTCATTATAGCATGGAGATATTATTGTTATTATTTTATTCATTTGGCTTGATGATAAAGTTTTTTGATATATAAGCAACTTTTCAGACATACTATATACTTTTAATTATGAAAAAAATAGATACAAAATTATATAAAGATAGTACTGAGATTTTCAAAAAACTTACTGATAGAGAAAATAAGTTTTTTTCTAAAAAAAAAATTTTATTACTTGGATCAGATGGTTTTTTGGGAAGAAGCTTTTTAGAATATTTTTCTTTACTTAATAAAAAAAAAGTTGATTTTAATTTAGATTGTGTAGATAATAATATCTCTTCTGATAAAAAAAATCATTTCAAAAACAAAAAAATAAAGTTTTATTCACAAGATATAATTTATTTTGAACCAAAAAAAAAATACGATATTATTATATTCTTAGCTGGAATTGCTAGTCCAACAATTTATAAAGAATATCCGTTAGAAGCTCTCGAAGTATCTTACCTTGGTGCTAAAAAATATTTAGATTATGCAAAAAAAAATAAAAGTTTGTTTATTTTTTTTAGCTCAAGTGAAATTTATGGAAATCCAAATGAAGAAAATATTCCAACGAAAGAAAGTTATTATGGAAATGTAAATTCTTTTGGTCCAAGATCTTGTTATGATGAGGGAAAAAGAGTTGGTGAAACTTTATGTTACATTTACAAAGAGTATCATAATACTAAAGTTAAAATAATAAGACCTTTTAATGTTTTTGGACCTACAATGAATAAAAATGACGATAGAGTAATACCTAAGTTTGTTAGAGCAATAAAAAATAACAAGCCTATAACAGTATATAGTAATGGCAAGCAAACCCGAGCTTTCTGTTATATCACAGATGCTATGGTAGGTTTTTTGAAAGTAATTTGTACTGGTAAAATAGGTCAAGTATATAACGTAGGTAACGATAAAGAGGAGATAAATATGAATTATTTATCTCAAAAATTAAAAAAATTGTTTATCAGAAATATTAAAATTAAAAAAATTAAATACCCAAAAATTTATCCTTCAAACGAACCACTAAGAAGATGTCCAGATCTTCAAAAGATTAAAAGAGATACTAATTTTGTACCTATGGAAACTTTAGAAGGAAGTTTAAAGAAATTTATTGAAAATTATTAAAATTTTATTTTTCTTTAATATCATAAATGCAATTTGGTAATTTTTCATTTTTAAATTCATAGATATATCCGTCATAATACTTTTGTCTTTTATTGAAAGGATTTCTTGCTGTAAATTTTCCTACATTTTTCTTATAGTACAATAATTTACCTATGCAATTTTCCAGTTTATTATAATTTTTTTTATCATCATAAAACAAAATGTGAGTTGGATTTATTTTTTTAATTTCATCAAAATGTATTTTTGATCTTTTATCTTTAATATCTATGTAATAAAAAATATCTCCCGGTATTGTTTTTACATTGCTTAATGAGAAAGATCTGTGTGTAGATATCAATATATCGTTGTGATCCAATTTTGAATTTGACCACTTAAATAACTCATATCCGTTTGCAGAATTAATTAATACTTTCTCTCTTAGACTTTGAGATAGAGAACCTATAGAGAGTGTGAAAATTCCATAAAGTAAAATAAAAATAACCGCCAAAGATTGTAATTTTGTTCCTATTAAAAAAAATTTATAAGAGATATTATTTATTAATCCATATCTGTAGGTCAATAAAATTAACCAAACAAAAACTTCTAAAAACCATCTAGGATTATTTTGTCCAAATTTAAAAGCCAAAATTACATATACTATAATAAAAAAAAATATTAAATTTTGTCTAAAATTTTTTTTTATTTTAATAAATAAAATAATTGCAGAACCTATTCCTAATGTTTCCAAAATTGTTCCCAAGCTTGGTGGAATAAATAACCAATAAGGAAAACAACCTTTGTAACCACAAGAAGTTAGTGATTGATAAAGTTGTTCGTAACCATAAAGATTTAATGGCAAAGGTTTTATTATAGAATCAAAAAAACTCATCTCATATGTATGAAACTTAAAATAAATTTTTGGGGCCAAAATTATCAAAGAAATTAATATTGAATACAAAATAAACTTTATATGTTTTTTGTTTAAAAATGAGTAATAAAAAAGACTAATCCAAAAAATTGATGCACTTAATGCAAAAGAAAATTTAGCATTAATCGATGCAAATATTAGTATTAATACAAAAACAATTAAATTTAATGATTTAAAATTTTTTAAATCAGATAAAAAAATTATTGAAAAAACTAGTGCAGAAGATCCTATATAGTTTAATTGAGGTTTAGCACTGCTGACAAGTAAAATAAGCATTGGGCAACTTAAAAATAGTAGAAGAAAAATACTTGTTTTTTTGGTGATTTTTTTTTTTGTTAATATGCCAAATATGCTTAATATTCCTGAAAATTGAACTAAAGAAGGAAATTGTTCTGCTTTTAACATAAACCCAACAGTATTTAATATTTCACCAGAACCAGATTTTAAGAAGTGTGTCCAAAATTTGAGCTCAGGGTAAATGTTATTATTTATAATATAAAATGGAACTCCAACATGATAATCAAGAGAATCAGCGTTAGTAATTG
>NZ_JBNAIZ010000026.1:0-3484 GCF_052047875.1 Candidatus Pelagibacter sp. HIMB1521
TTTTTATTTAATAATTTCTTTGATTTTTATTTTTGACATATTTATTCAATTTACTTTTGGAAAAAATATACTCGGCTTTCCTTGCCAAATGGATTGTCAAAGAAATTCAAGTTTTTTTCAAGATGAGCTTGTGGCTGGTACATTCATCCTTCATTTTAGTTTGATTGGATTAACATATCATATCTTTAAAGATGAAAATATAATGACAGTAATTTTAATATTTTTGATTTTTTTATCCATTTTTTTTACAGGTGATAGATCTCCATTTGGGATGATTTTAATAATAATAGCGAATTTTTTAATATTCTTTAAAAAATCCAGGATAATTTTTTTAAAAATTTTTCCAATTTTTATAATTAGTATAGTTGTTTTATTATTGTTCTCTGAAAAAACATATAAACGTTATATTAGCAACACTTATAATATATTTTCATCATCAGAATTAAATGTTTCAACTTTCAATTTTTTAATTGAAAAAAATAAAAAACAACTAGAATTAATAGATTACATTGAAAAAAATCCTCAAAAAATAAATGAAGAAATAATTATGAGGAAATTATATGAGTCTGATATTTTCTATTTATTTGAACAAAATGAGAACTATAAATATTTGGTAGATTCAGATTTTAACAAAATAAAAAAAAATTTAAAAAATATAAAAAATTTAATTTTTGACGAAATGGAAGTTTATCAAAAAAGAAAATTTAATGTCGCAAGAGTAAATAATGAAAGAAAAGATAAAGGAAAACTTGATAAATGGTATAATCGTTTTTTTGATAGCCAATACGGTGCTCATTATTTGACAGCATTTAATATCTTTTTAGATAATTTTTATTTTGGAGCTGGTTTAAAAAGCTTTAGAGTAATTTGTGAGGATTATAATGATATCAATTCTTTATCTTTATCATCAAGATGTTCAACACATCCTCATAATACCCACCTAGAAATTTTGAGTGAATTTGGAATTGTAGGGTACGCTTTATTCCTAGCTTTAATTTTTATAGTTTTAAAAGAATTTTTTTTAAGCTATTCCCCAAATAATTTCTCATTTTTCTTAATTTTTTCTCTATTATTATCTAAATTTTTTCCACTCTTACCGTCTGGCTCTTTTTTTTCATCTCTAAATGCAACATACTTTTGGCTAACTTTATCTATATTTTTTCTTATAAAACATTTAAAAATAATGAAAAAATGAAAAAAAAAATTGCTCTTATTACAGGTGTTACTGGCCAAGATGGGGCCTACTTATCTCGTTTTTTACTGAAAAAAGGATATATTGTACACGGTATAAAAAGACGTTCGTCTTCCTTAAATACGTGGCGTATAGATGGGATTTACGATGATCCTTTAAAAACAAAAAGCAAATTTTTTCTACATCATGGTGATATGACTGACTCACTTTCATTAGAAAGAATAATTAAAATGGTTAAGCCAAGTGAGATATATAATTTAGCAGCACAATCACACGTCAAAGTTTCTTTTGAACAACCAGAATATACAGCAAATACTACAGCAATAGGAGCACTTAGAATTTTAGAATGTATAAAAAACTTTGACAAACGTATCAAATATTATCAAGCTGGTACCTCGGAACTTTTTGGTGTTTCAAAATCTAAATTTCAAGACGAAAACACACCATTTTATGCTAGAAGCCCATACTCAGCTGCAAAGTTATATGCGCATTGGATTACTATAAATTATAGAGAGGCCTATAATTTATTTGCATGCAATGGCATTTTATTTAATCATGAAAGTCCTATGAGAGGAGAAACGTTTGTAACAAAAAAAATTATATCAGGTTTAATAAAAATTAAATATGGAATTGAAAAAAAACTAATTCTTGGAAATTTGTATTCTAAAAGAGATTGGGGACATGCTAAAGATTATGTTGAAGCAATGTGGTTAATGTTACAACAAAAAAAACCTAGAGATTTCGTTATAGCAACTGGTAAACAATATTCTGTTAAAAAATTTATTGAAATGACATGCAAAGAATTAAACATAAATATATCTTGGAAAGGCAAAGGTATAAATATCAAAGGTATAAATGAACAAGGAAAAATAATTATAGAGTGTAATAAAAAATACTTTAGACCAACGGAAGTCGAAAGTTTGTTGGGAAGCACGAAAAAAGCAAATAAATATTTAAATTGGAAACCTAAAACACCAATTAAAAAATTAATTAAAGATATCATTGATTTTGAAAAAAAATCTTTAAAAGTAAATGGATAAAAACAGCAAAATATTTCTTGCTGGTAGTTCAGGTTTAGTTGGATCAGCTATTTATAAAAGATTAAAATATTTTGGTTATAAAAATATAATAACGTCAAAAAAAAAAAATTTAAATTTTCTTAATCAAAAAAAAACAGAAATCTTTTTACAAAAACAAAAACCTGATTATGTAATTGTTGCGTCTGCAAAAGTTGGAGGTATAGTCTCTAATAATTCATTTCCAGCAAATTTTATTTATGAAAATCTAGCTATTGAAAAAAATATTATACATGGTTCATACTTAGCTGGCGTAAAAAACTTACTATTTCTTGGATCTAGCTGTGTTTATCCAAAAAAAAGTAAGCAGCCAATAAAAGAGGAGTATTTATTAAAAGGTGAGCTAGAAAAAACAAACGAGGCTTATGCTGTAGCAAAAATTATTGGTATAAAAATGTGTGAATATTATTCTAAGCAATATAAATTAAATTATTTCACAATTATGCCGTGTAACGTCTTTGGTCCTAATGATAATTATAATCCATTATCAAGTCATTTTTTGCCAGCTTTAATAAAAAAAATTCATTTTGCAAAAATCAAAAGAAACAAACAAATAAAATTATGGGGTTCTGGAAAACCTTTACGTGAAGTTATTTTTTCTGAAGATTTAGCTGATATTTGTATATTTTTGTTAAAAAAAAAACACGGCATGAACTTAATAAATGTTGGATCTAATATTGAACTAAGCATAACAAATTTTGCAAAAGAAATTATGAAAATTTTAAATTACAAATGTGCTATAAAATACGACAAATCAAAACCTGATGGTGTTAAAAGAAAAAAATTAGATACATCTTTGATAAAAAAATTAGGCTGGAAAAAAAAATATTATTTTTCAAAAAATATTCTAAAAACTTATGAGTCTTTTTTAGAGACTTATAAAATAAATGTTTAAGTTAACAATAATAACTGTAGTAAAAAATGACAATCAGAATATTTTGAATACAGTTAATTCAGTTCTTAAACAAAAAAATTGTAACTTTGAATATATAATATGTGATGGAAATTCATCCGATACAACTTTTCATAAATTAAAAAGTCACAAAAGTAAAAAAATTAAAATTTTTAAAGAAAAAGATAAAAATTTATATGATGGAATTAATAAGTGCATTAAAAAATCAAAAGGTAGTTATATTTTCTTGATACATTCTGGAGATGTTTTTTATGACGAATTTGTTTTACAAAAAATACAAAAAAAAATAATTAAGAATCCTGA
>NZ_JBNAIZ010000027.1:0-3455 GCF_052047875.1 Candidatus Pelagibacter sp. HIMB1521
TGAATATAAAATTTCAGGAAAATGACATTAGAAAATTTTTATTTTCTACAAGATTTATTTTTCAAAATTTAGACAGAGTCATTTTCTTTGATAATAAATTAGAATTAATTGGTGATACTGATACTTTAGATCTTGATCCACGATCTTTTTCAACACGATTAGATAAAATTGAATTTGAAAGTTTGAGTGAAGAAGTCAATGAAGATGAAAACAAAGAAAATAATTCTTCTCAAAATAATGAAACAAAGGCTTCATTTAAAGATTTATTAGAAAGGTATAATAATTCAGATAACTATGGAAATTATTATACTTTTACAGAAGATAATTTAAATCAATTTAAAGTTACAACAGTTAAAAATGTAAAAAGTGATGAAAATAATTTAGGTTTTATAGTTATCTCAGAGAACGCCAATGAGATTAAGACAGCTATAGACGAGAGAAGAGCATTTGTAATAAGAACAGCTATATCAGTTGGTTTTGTAATTTTAATTTTTTCTTTTGTACTTAGCAGATATTTTATTAAACCAATTCAAAACCTAGTTGGATATACAATCAAAGTAAAAGAAAAAAACCCTGGCAAAACAGGAATTGAAAATTTGAAGAATAGAAATGACGAATTGGGATTATTATCTAATTCAATGGAGGATATGACTAATGAATTGCAAAAACGAATTTCTCATGCAGAAAATTTCTCAACAGATTTAGTTCATGAAATAAGAAATCCACTAGCATCTTTAAAAAGTGCATCGGAAATTTTAAAAGATACAAAAGATATAAATCAAAGAGCTAAGCTTTTAAATATTCTTACTCATGACGTACAAAGAATTGAAAGATTAATTACAGATTATTCACAAATGTTGAAAGATGAAGTTGCCCTTAGTAAAGAGCAAATGAAAAAACTAGATATACAACCAATTATCCAATCTGTTGTTGATGATTATAACAACATTTATAAATTCAAGAAAAATATAAGTATAAACTATCAAAATGATGGAAAGTCAGAGTATCTAATTAATGGAATAGAAAATAGGATTGAACAAATCGTTGCTAATTTATTGGATAATTCTATTTCATTTAGTGAAGATGGTGGTGAGGTAATCGTGAATGTTTCAAATGGATTAGAAAAAAAAGTTATTGTTAAAATTTTAGATGAAGGACAAGGATTTAAAGAGAAAGATACTTCAAAAATTTTTAATCGTTTTTACAGTAATAGACCAGAAAATTTTGGTGAGCATTCAGGATTAGGTTTAAATATTGTAAAAAATTTAGTTGATCTTCATGATGGAAAAATTGAAGCATCCAATAGGCTCGATAAGCAAGGAGCATCGATAGAAATACAATTTCCTGGTTTATAATCTTTAGTTGATAAAATAGAACTTAACTGTATAAAGCTCGCTATGGATGATTTTAAAGTAAAAGATATTTCCCAAGCTGAATTTGGAAGAAGAGAAATTTCTATCGCAGAAAGTGAAATGCCTGGTTTAATGGCATTAAGAGAAGAGTATTCAAAAGAAAAACCATTAAAAGGTGCTAGAATTATTGGATGTCTTCATATGACTATTCAAACAGCAGTGCTAATAGAGACATTAGTAGATCTCGGAGCAGAAGTAAGATGGTCATCTTGTAATATATTTTCTACACAAGACCATGCAGCAGCAGCAATAGCAAAAGCTGGCATTCCTGTTTATGCATGGAAAGGTGAAACAGAAGAAGAGTACTTATGGTGTATTAAACAAACAATAGTTGGAAAACCTGATTGGAAACCCAACATGTTATTAGATGATGGGGGAGATTTAACTGCCATCATGCATAATGAATACCAAGATTTAATGAAAGATATAAAAGGTGTTTCTGAGGAGACTACAACTGGAATTAAAGCATTAAATAAAATGGAGAAAGATAATTCTCTATTAGTTCCTGCAATAAACGTTAATGACTCTGTAACGAAATCTAAATTTGATAACTTATATGGATGTAGAGAAAGTTTAGTTGACGGTATCAGAAGAGCTACTGATGTTATGATGTCGGGTAAAATTGCAATAGTTGCTGGTTTTGGTGACGTTGGAAAAGGAAGTGCCGCATCTTTAAGACAAAGTGGTGCTAGAGTTCTTGTTACTGAAGCAGATCCTATTTGTGCACTTCAGGCAGCAATGGAAGGTTATGAAGTAGTTTTAATGGAAGAAGCTATTAGTAGAGCAGACATAGTTGTTACAGCAACTGGAAATAAAGATATAGTTACAGCTGATCATATGAGAGATATGAAAGATAGAGCTATCTTATGTAATATTGGACACTTTGATAATGAAATACAAGTTGAGGCATTGAAAAATTACAAATGGACAGAAGTTAAGCCCCAAGTACATGAAATCGAATTACCAAGTGGAAAGAGAATTATCCTTTTAGCCGAGGGAAGATTAGTTAATTTAGGTTGTGCAACTGGACATCCAAGTTTCGTAATGAGCGCATCTTTTACCAATCAAGTAATTGCTCAAATAGAACTTTGGCATAACCATAAAAATTATGAGAATAAAGTTTATGTTTTACCCAAGCACTTAGATGAAAAAGTAGCAACATTACATTTGAAAAAAGTTGGGGCTAAATTAACAAAATTATCAAAAGAACAAGCAGATTACATAAGTGTTGGAACAGAAGGCCCATTCAAACCAGATGCCTATCGCTATTAAAAATAGCAAGATCGATATAAGTTCAGAAGAAACAACAAAAGTTTTAGCAGAAAGTTTTAAAAATTTTTTACAAGGTGGAGAAATTATATTTTTATACGGTGAAATGGGTGTGGGCAAAACTACATTTATAAAATATTTGGTTAATGAATTTCAAAAAAGTTCAGATCTTCCTATTACAGAAGTTTCAAGTCCAACATTCAATTTATTAAATGAATATCAAGTAGGTTCTAAGAAGATAAAACATTACGATTTATTTAGGATTAAAAATAAAAGAGATACTAATGATCTAAACATATTTGAAAAAAATGATAATTTAATTACTTTTATTGAGTGGCCAGAGTTAATTAAAGATATTCAGGAAAAAGTTCTTGTATTAAGATTTAACTATGAAAATGAGCTAAATAATAGAAGTGTTGAAATCACAGGCATCGATTAAGAATATAATAGAATGAAAAATTCAAAAAATTTTCAAAAAATTAAAGGAGATGCATCATTTAGAACTTTTTATAGAAGTAAAAAAAATAACTCTATAGTTGTTTATGCAAAAAAAGAAAAAAAGAAAAATTTATTAATTTATGATGCAGTCAACAAAATTTTAATAAAAAATAGAATTTCTGCACCAAATCTGATTAGCCATGATTATAAAAAAAACTTCATTGAAATTCAGGATTTTGGAAATGTTTCGTTATTTAAAATTTTAAAAAATAAAAAAAGAAATAAGTATTTATTTTTTAAAAATATTATTCACATACTGAATAAATTACAAAGTAT
>NZ_JBNAIZ010000028.1:0-2451 GCF_052047875.1 Candidatus Pelagibacter sp. HIMB1521
AGACGGCTTACGACATGAGCGCTAGTCTCGTGGGCTCGGAGATGTGTATTAGAGAGAGCAATATCCTTAGCACGCTTGGCTGCGGGAATATTCTTGATGGACTTGCCCTCCAAGAGAATGTCTCCCTGATCAACTGTCAGAGTACCAGCTAAAGAGTTCATCAAAGTTGATTTACCCGCTCCGTTACCACCAATAATGGAGATAAAATTGGAATAAATATATTACTAAAATTCACTAAAACAATTGTTTTTCTTTATTAATTACTTTCTTTTGTAAGTTTATGATATATTTAGATCAATCTGTAAATAATGAAAACAAATGAAAAAATATCTATTGTCATTCCTTGTTATAACGAGGAGAAAACAATTTCAACAGTAATTGATAATTCAATCAAATCAATTAAACAGATTACTGATGAGTATGAATTAATCGTTGTAGATGATGCGTCATACGATCAATCTAAAGTAATTTTAAAAGAGTATTTTGAAAAAAAAAATATTAAGCTTTTTACTCACGATAATAATTTGGGTAAAGGAGCTGCTCTCAACACAGCTTTTAAGCATACCAGTGGTAAAATAATCATAATACAAGATGCAGATTTGGAATACAATCCTGATGAATATGTAAAAATATTAATTCCATTCATTGAAGCAGATGCTGATGTAGTTTATGGATCCAGATTTCTTGGAGGTGGTCGTTATGCAAGACTTCATTTTTTTTGGCATTACTTAGCTAACAAGCTATTAACTTTTTTTTGTAATTTAGTAACTAATATTAATATGACTGATATGGAAACTGGATTTAAGGCATTTAGGAAATCTTGTCTTGATAATATTAATCTCATTGAAAAAAGTTTTGGCTTTGAACCTGAGATAACTATTAAATTGGCAAAAAAAAAATTAAAATTTTATGAGGTTTCAATTTCATATAATGGTAGAACTTATTCAGAGGGAAAAAAAATAGGTATAAAAGATGCTTTTAGAGCATTTTACTGTATTATAAAATACTCATTAATAAAGTAAATTAGGTATTATTTTTTTTTAAGTAAATTTTATTGAATATTAAAAATTTTTTATACCTTAAGTGTTCCCAATTTCTAATGTTATTTGTACATGGTGCTAATCCATAAAAACATTCATCAACACTTCTATAAAATAGATAATTTTCACTTAATTTTTTTGTTTCATATTTTTTATTAAAATTATTACTATTTATAAAAATATGAATAGGTAAATAGGTTCTAACATCATGATAATTGTAAATTCTAACAAATTGTTTTGATAAAAAAACTATAATTCCTATGACAAAAATAAAATTAAAAATTTTATATATTCTATCTTTATTTATCCTATTTAGAAAAATTATAAAAAATAGGTAAATAAGCAAAACTAAATATGAATATCCATATCTATAAATTGGTGATTTTAAAATAAAAAATAATATTCCAAGACCAGATATCAAAAATAAAATAAAAAGTTTATTTTTATCATGTAAATTTTTTTTAAAAAAATCATTTCCATATAATGTGATATAAATATAAATTAAAAACACTAAAATTATATAAGGTATAATTATTTTTAAAATATATTTTAAGTGTACTTCTGACCACGCTTTAGTCCAATTAAAATCTACTACAAAATTTTTCATATTGAGATTTTTATTTTTATTTTGTGGCCATGCCTTTGCCCATGCTTCTGCCTCTAATTCAATTGCTTGAATTTTATCATTATCTACCCACGATAAACTTTTTAAACATGTAATTTTCATTGGATATATTAAACATCCACTAATTAAAATATTTTTAATTAACCACAGTAATATAATTAAAGAAGGTAAACTAAAAAAAATTTTTTTGATCTTTTTTAAATTTTGAATTGCCATGAATGCAGGTATCAAAAATACAAAAATTAAGAACACCTTATTTAGAAAGCAAAAAACTGAACAGTAATAAAAATAATTAATTTTTTTTATATTGTAGTTTTGTGCGTACAAGAAACTTGATACAATATAAAATAAAAAAATATGAGATGTTGCATCATTTCCAAATTCACTATATCTGTTTGCTTTATATACTATATAGATAACTACAAATAATGAAAAAAATTCTCCAAGAGAAAACTTCTCAAGTTTATTGTTAATAATTTTTTTTAAATCAATTAAAAAATAAATTAATATAAAAACAATTGAACTTGCTAAAGGTATTAAGATGCCATTAATTCCATTAAAAAAATTATAATTTATTGCGGACAGATACTGAATTATAGACGTGTGTCCAAATCTAGAATGAATATTTGTTAATCCAATTATAATATTGGACTCATTTATTATCTGTGTAAATGGTAGATGATATAAGCCAGCATCTGGTCTATATTCATTATCATAGATTATTAAAAATAAAACCAATACACTTGTTATCAGACACATTATTAAATCATCTTTATTCAAAGAAAT
>NZ_JBNAIZ010000029.1:0-2437 GCF_052047875.1 Candidatus Pelagibacter sp. HIMB1521
ATGTGAAAGCAATTTATGATGTTTATAAAAAATTAACTGCTAGATCATTAAAATACAATATCAAAGAAACCATACTCAATGCAAAACACAATGTTAAAGCGATTGATGAGATAGAAAATTACGAAATGTTAACTAATGATTTAACATATCACAAGTTAGAAGAAAAAATGACTTCTCAAGGTAAAACTTTTCTAAATATAAAAAATGAATATGACATTGAAAGTAAAGACTTGCTATTCATGATAGAAGAAAATTATATAAGTTCAAAAAATAAATCTAAAATTATTGATAATAAAAACCAAGTTTATTTTTTAAAAAAATTTAAATATTTAATAAATCAAGAAATACTTAAAGCAGAAGATTTACTTGTAATTACAAATTATAACCTTGCCAAAAGTGATCAATTCTTTTTTTCAAACGCCATAATTAATTTAAAAAATAAAAAATTTTTTGGCTCAGATGTCGAAATTGATATACATAAAAATATTTTTGGAGAACCTAAAAACGATCCAAGATTAAAAGGTGTTTCGGCAATTGGAGATAGCAACAAAACTTTAATCAACAAAGGCATTTTTACAAGCTGCAAAAAAGATGATAAATGCCCTCCATGGTCAATAAAAAGTGCTAAGATTATTCATGACAGAGAAAAAAAACAGTTAATTTATGAAAATGCAATATTAAATATTTATGATTTACCTATTTTGTATTTTCCAAAATTTTTTCATCCAGATCCAACTGTAAATAGACAATCAGGTTTCTTAAAACCTCAAATTAATAATTCAAATATACTTGGTAGCTCTATTTCAGTTCCTTATTATAAGGTAATTTCAGAAAACAAAGATCTTACTTTAACCCCTGTAATATTTGATAGTGATACTAAAATTATTCAAACAGAGTATAGACAAGAAAATAAAAATTCATCTTTTATTGCTGACTTAGGTTATGTTAATAAATTTAAATCTAGTTCAAAAAACACTACTAAGAATTTGTCTCATTTTTTTGGGAAATTTGATTTAGATTTGAGTATGCGCAATTTTGAGAAAAGCAATTTGTCAGCTAAATTTGAGAGAGTATCTAGTGATACGTATCTAAAAATTTTTGAAAATCATATAACGTATGAGAAAAAAATTAAACCTGGTAATTTTGATAAGCTAACTAACAATCTTAATTTATCTCTCATTAATGAAGGTTTTAGTTTTGATAGTGGAATTTCCTCTTACGAAACATTAAGTGGTAAAAGTAGTGATAGATACCAATACATTCTGCCCTATTACAATTTAAATAAATCTATAGGAAAAAATTATTTTAACGGATCATTGTATTTTTCTTCTAGTGGGAGCAATGAACTTAAATCTACAAATCAATTAGATACTAGTATAATTAATGATATAAATTATGATAGCGTAGAATACATTTCAAATAATGGATTAACTAAAAATTATAGAATAAGTTTAAAAAATTCAAATGTTATTGGAAAGAAAAGCTCAAAGTATAAATCTAGTCCTCAATCTGAGCTAACAAGTTTATTCAATGCTGAAGTCGCACTACCACTTGTAAAAGAAAATAAATCTCACAAAAATTTATTAATTCCCAAATTATCATTTAGATTTAATCCTACGGACATGAAAAATTACTCCAGTTCCTCAAACAATGTAAATATAAATAATATTTTTTCTGATAACAGGTTAGGTTTGTCTGACACGTTTGAAGCGGGAAGGTCTTTAACTTTAGGTTTAAATTATAGAAGAGATCAAAAAGTTTTAGATCTTGATTATGAGAGAGATCAAAAAAAAACTAATATAGATGATATTAATAACTTTTTTGAATTTAAAATTGCAACAGTTCTAAGAGATAAAGAAGAAAACATGGTTTCTAAAAAATCTACATTAAACAAAAAAAATTCAAATCTTTTTGGATCGTTAAATTCAAAAATAACTGATCATATTAAATTCGATTATAACTTTTCTATAGATAATGATTATTCTACTTTTGAACGTAATGATATGAAATTAACTTTTTCGAATAATAATTTAATAACAACATTCGCCTTTGTAGAAGAAAATGGTGAAATTGGAGATACAAATATATTTGAAAATTCAGTTACTTATAAATATAATGAGAGAAATTCATTAACATTTAACACGAGAAGAAATCGTAAAATTAATTTAACTGAATATTATGATTTAGTATACGAGTACAAATATGATTGTTTAAGGGCAGGCATAAAATACAATAAAAAATATTATTCTGATGGTGATTTGAAACCAGTAGAAAATTTGATGTTTACCGTTACCTTATTTCCACTAACAAACTATGAATACAATGCTAAAGATTTGTTAAATAATTGATTTAAGATGAATGTCTTCTTTAAAAAAATTCTTTTTACTATTTTAATAATTTTAAATCTAAATTTTAATTCTTATGGATATGAGAATAA
>NZ_JBNAIZ010000030.1:0-2161 GCF_052047875.1 Candidatus Pelagibacter sp. HIMB1521
TGGTGTAAGCTATTCTTTTTTGCAAGATCAAATTAGTAATGATGAAGTTTGTTTACAAATTAAATTAATTTTCATATCAAATTTAATAATACTTGAAATTGAAAACATTTTAAAAAAATACCAAATACAAGTTGATAATTTTCTAGATAAAAGATACGTAAAAGATTTTTCCTCAGATAAACAGTTAGATATTTCTCAAATGGCATATAATTTGAAAAATGGTGTGAATAAAAATGAAATCCAAATAACCTCAAAATCTTCAAAAAAATTAGGTTTTTTTGAAAAATTTTTTCAATTATTTAGTTAATTTTGTTTTTTCTCGTAACAATAGTTGTATTTAATTAATCCACCATTCAAATTAAAACCTTCAAGTGTCCTATTTAACCCAAAAAACAATTGAAAATAATATTTCATTTAGTGGAATTTCTCTTCATAGTGGATTAGATGTCAATGTTTGCATTAAACCAGCATCCCCCAATAATGGTATAGTTTTTAAGAGAGTGGATTTAAAAAGTAATAATTTAGTTTATCCAAGTTTTATGAATGTCACCAACACATCTTTAAACACAACTATTGAAAATGAATTTGGAGTAAAGGTTTCAACTATTGAACACTTAATGTGTGCGTTATTTGGAATGGGTATAGATAATGCATTGATTGAAATTGATAATGAGGAGGTTCCAATATTAGATGGGTCTGCAAAAATATTTATTGAGAAAATTATTTCAGCTGGCATCGAAGTTTCAGATTCTCCAATAAAAATAATTAAGATAAATAAAGAAATCAGCTATTCAGAGGGTGATAGATATATAAATATTAAACCATCAACTTTGAGTTTAGATATTGATTTTGAACTCAAATATAATAACTCTGTTATTGGTAATCAAAGAAATAAATTTAAAGTATACGAGGATGATTTATCTGATGTTTACAATTCAAGAACTTTTTGCCTTTTTGAGGATATTGAAAAAATAAAAAAAAATGGATTAGCCAAAGGTGGAAGTTTAGAGAATGCAGTGGTAGTAAGTGAAAATGACATACTAAATCCAGAGGGATTAAGAAATGAAAAAGAATTTGTAAATCATAAAATACTCGATTGTATTGGAGATCTTTACACTTCAGGCTATCGAATTGTTGGAAGTATTAAATGTTCTCAAGGGGGACATTACTTAACAAACCAATTATTAAGAAAGGTATTTTTAAATAAAGATAATTTCTCAATAGTAGAAATTAAAGAAAAAAGTCTTCCTCATTCATTAATAAATAAAACAATTCTTAAATCGATAGCATAAAATATAACTATCTTTTAAATCATACTTTAAATAAGTATAAATATAAAATGCAGGAATTAAAATTTTTTTTATATTTAGTGGCTTTATTATTATTATCTTCTTGCTCAACAAAAGAAGTTAGGCAATCTGAAATTATTGAAAAAAATCTAGATCTTCAAGTTCTAGAAGCTTATAGGGAAGGAATGAAAAGTTTAGAGACAGGAGATGTTATCTTTGCTGCAAAAAAATTTAATGAGGTTGAAACTTTATTCCCACAATCGGTTTGGGCACCAAAATCATCTCTAATGGCTGCGTATTCTTATTACGTTCAAGATTATTATCCAGAAACAATAGCCGAATTAGAGAGATTTATTAGAGTATATCCTAATCATGTTAATTCAGATTACGCATATTATTTATTAGCTCTGTGTTACTATGAACAAATTGTTGATGAAACAAAAGATTTGCAGTCAATTTTACAATCTAAAAAAAGATTTGAGATTTTGATTCAAAAATATCCAAACACTGATTATTCAATTGATGCTAATTTTAAATTAGATTTAATTAATGATATTCTTGCTGCAAAAGAACTTTATATAGGCAGATATTATCTTCAAAAAAAGAAATGGATTGCTGCTATTAATAGATTTAAAGTAATTTTTGACCAATATAATGAAACTATCTATATTGAAGAAGCTCTACACAGATTGGTTGAGATTTATTATATTTTAGGATTAACTGATCAGGCAAAAAAATATGCAAATATACTTGGTTATAATTACAATTCTTCAAAATGGTATCAACAATCTTATTCCTTATTTGATAAAAATTATAAATTAAATAAGAAAAAAATTTTAAAAAAAAAATATAAAAATATAAAACTAATCGAA
>NZ_JBNAIZ010000031.1:0-2007 GCF_052047875.1 Candidatus Pelagibacter sp. HIMB1521
TATTTATTATATTTTTATTGTTAATTTGGTTTTTAAGAAATTTTATAATAAGTGGATGTTTAATATTTCCTGTATCTTTTTCTTGTTTAGGCTTTGATATTTTTATATCAAAAGACAATATAGAAAATTACTCAAATATTGTTAAATCATTTGCTAGAACCGCACCTAATTATGAGAATTTTATGAACAAAGAATTTTCTCTTCATTCAAATGATTGGTTTTTATCTTGGTTCAAAAATTATTTTATGAAAAGTTCAATTACACAAATAATGGGTTTTACATCTTTGATATTTATTTTTCCTTTTTTAAAATCTTTGTTAAAACAGAAAGAATTTTTTTATGCAAAAATTATTTTAATTTTTTCTCTTGTATCTAGTTTTATTTTATGGCTTCAAGCTCCTGACATTAGATTTGCATTAGGTTTATTAATATCTATAACAACTATTTTATTTATATTTTCCTTTAAAATAGAATTTTTTGAAAAATTTAATTTTTTAATTACAAATTTTTTAATTTTAATCTTTATTTTTTTAATTTTAAAAAATTTTCAAAATTATAGATATTTTTTTGTAAAATCTTTGTTTCAAAGAGATTATAAAATAGACTCAATAAAAAATGTAAATAGTATTGGAAATTTTGACATATTCCATAACAGTAATGATGGTGGATTTTGTTATGATGTCGAGCCTATATGTTTAATAAGAAATAAAAAAATTCAATTAAACTACACTAAATTTAAATATTTATATTTCAAATCAAATTAAAAGGTTTTTTAATAAAAATTGATAATAAATTTTGTTGTTTCTTAAAAATTTTAAAAAATAAACTAAAGATTAATTTTAGAAAAAAATTATTAAATTGTTTAATATCATAACTATAATTAAAATTGATTTTATGTTTGTATCGAGGCTCAAAAGATTTTATTAATTTTTCAATTTCTCTCTCAGTCCATCTGAATACATAATTAGGTATTTCTGTGTTATCAACTCCACCATGATCTTTGTTAGATTTGATTGCTGATAACTCATACTCCTCTGCCACATTAAGTTTGCAGGCCAATCTTGTGAGAAGACAGTCGTTAGCTTCAATAATTAATGCTCCTTTTGAAGAAATTCTGTACATTTCTAATATAGAATTGTGAGGTTTTGAGCTATGATGCACGCAAGCGTGAGCAACACAATAATCAAAAGAATTATTATCTAAACCTGTATCTTGCATCATAATATTAAGATAATCTTTATTGTTAGTTATTTTGTTATAATTACTAAATACAACATTGTTATATCCAAGTTCATTAAATATATCTTTATCCAAAGTATCTGCCCCTAAAACTAAGATTTTAGAATTTTTATTTTTAATGTACTTTTTGATATTATCTTTATAGAATTTAATTCTTTTCATTTAAGATTGTCATTATACTAATAAATGATTAATTACCAATTAATAAAATCTTGAAAAAAAAAATTTTAATTATCGGATCAAATTTTTCTCAAAAATATCATTTAAAAATCATTTTGAATTTATATAAAAATGCAGAGATTCATATTGCAAGCCCAAATATTGAATCAAAAAATTTAATTACAAATATAAATATATTTAAGTATGAAGATTATAAAATCGCAATTAAAAAAAATAGATATTATCTTATTTTGTGTTGCTCATTACCAGTAGTCCAAGAAAATTTTATTAAATTATTTATTAAAAAAAATTACTTTGTTAATTATTTGATGTTGGAAAAACCATTATCTAGAAAAATTAAATTAGTTCAGGAATTAATAGAATATTCAAAGCTAAGGAAAATGAAAATTGCTGTTAACTATTGTTATTCAAATATAAAAATATTTTCTTTAATGAGAGAAAAAATTAAAAATAAACAACATTTTAATCTTATATTTAAATACAATTTCTTACATCAATATTATATTAAAAAAAATAATTCTTGGAAAAATTTTATATCAGAGGGTGGAGGTGTAGTTAATTATTATTTAAATCATGTTATATTTTCTA
>NZ_JBNAIZ010000032.1:0-1846 GCF_052047875.1 Candidatus Pelagibacter sp. HIMB1521
ATTCTATTTTTTAAAGATTAAGGAATTTCAATATATAATTAATAAAATTTTTTAATAATTGGATAAATTTAAAAATATGAATAAAAAATATGACATTATTTTTTTAGGATTAGCAAAAAATGTAACAAAAACAATTAATGCATTTTTTTTGTCTTTAGAAAACATTTCCAAACAAAACCTAAAATTATGTATTATTATTGGAGAAAATGATTCCACCGATGGTAGTTCAGATTACTTGAAGAATTACAGTAATGATAAATTTGATTATATATATTTAGAAACAACTTTTTTAAGAAAATATAAAAATAGAATTATCAGACTGGGTTATGGAAGACAATATTTAAAGGATTATATATTAAAAAACAAATTCTCATCTCAATTTATTGTTGTTGTGGATTTAGATGAGGTAATAATTAATGGTATAGAAACCATACAATTACTTAACAATTTTAAAATATTAGAAGATAAAAAAAATTATTTATTTGGAGTATCTTCTAAATCACGTCCATATTATTATGATTTATTACCTTTGATAATTAAAGATTATTACGAAATTGATGTCTACAAAATTCAGACTAAGGTTAGTTTAAAAGCATTTTATGAAAGGAATAAATTTATTTATGACTTTCAAAAAAAAATTTCAAAAATGAGAGATGTTGATACAAAATCATCACATAATGGACTTACCATATATTTATATAAAGATTATTTGTTGGGTAATTACTTTGTGAGTGAAAAAAATATTAGATCTGAACATATAAATTTTAATTCAGAGATTCATAAAAAAACAGGAAAATATATTCGTATGACAAATTCTTTAATTGTAAATACACCACAGGAACATATGCCCTTAACCTTTAAAGAGTTTTTTGTTCAGAAAATAATGAAATTTTTAAAACTTAATTGAAATATGTATCAACATTACCCTGTTGTTATTTTTTGTTATAACAGACCAAAAAAATTAAATAATTTAATAAAATCAATTAAGAAAAACTCAAATTTTAAAAAACATAAATATTTTTTTTTCTGTGATGGTGCAAATAAAGAAAGGAATTTTAAATTAGTAAAAAAAAATATTAAAATCATTAAAAAATTAAAGAATATAAGAAAAAAAATTATTTTAAGAAATCAAAATTATGGATTATCAAAAAATATAATTGAAGGAGTGAGTTATGTTTTAAAAAAAAATAATTCATGTATCGTTTTAGAAGATGATTTAATTTTAGAGAAAGATTGTTTGCACTTTATAAATTTTGGATTAAATAAATTTAAAGATAACAAAAAAATTGGAAGTATTTCTGGATATTCTTATGTACACAATGAGCAAATGTATAATAATTTAACTTGGTTTAAATTGTATAGACATTGTAGTTGGGCATGGGGTACGTGGAAAGATGTTTGGAATAAAATTGATTGGAATATCAAAAATACTAACATAGAAAAAATTAAAAAATTAAGAAAAAATTCTCAATTTGCTAAAGCTGGCGAAGATATTGTTGAGATGCTTATTGCACAGAAATACAAATTAATAAATTCTTGGGCAGTGAGATTTAATTATCACTGTCTTAAAAAAAAACTCATATCAGTTAGTCCAAGATTTTCTCAAGTATCTAATGATGGTTATGGTTTGGGCGCAACACATACTCTGAACATTTTTAATAAACAGAAAATAAATTTTAAAGAAAATAACTTGAAAAATCTTAATAAAGTCAAAAGTCCAAAACTTAATTACAAATTAAATGAACTAATAAAAAAAAAACATAACTCGAGTAAAAAATTAAAATTTAAGATTTTAATAAAAAAAATAATTTCAAATTACTTCTAGGTTTTTTTGGTTGAATAATGA
>NZ_JBNAIZ010000033.1:0-1689 GCF_052047875.1 Candidatus Pelagibacter sp. HIMB1521
TTATATATATTTTTATTTTTTGTAATTTTATGTTTATTCTCTTATCGAGATTTTTTATGGACCTATAGATCTATGGTTGAAGATTACTTTTCCTATTACCATTATCAGGATCAAATTATTTATTATTTAACTGGTGACGAAGATTTTAAAGATTATGTACCAGTTAACACAAGGTTTTTAGGTCTTTTTATCCAATTTTTAATTTTCAAATTATTTCCCTGTTTAAAATTGACAGATATATCTAGCCCTGGAACGTATCAATTATATCAATGTACGTCTTTTAGCTTAGCTTTAATGAATTTTTTTTGTAAAAATTTATTTTTTATTTTAATTTTCTTATATTCAAAAAAAATTACAAAGAGTACCTCTATTGCTTTTCTATCAGTAATATTATCAAGTATTTTTTTTCTATATTTAGAGTCTTTTTCTTTAGATAGACTGGCAGTACTATATATTCTCATTTGCTTATATTTTAATGATAAAAAAATTTATGGATTAGCTTTATTATTCTTTTCTTTTTTTGTTAATGAAAAAATTATTATGGTTCTTGGGCCATATTTTTTATTTCAGTATTTTGTTTACAAAGATAAAAAAAATTTAAATAATTTGACAATAATAATACTTTCTACTTTTGCGTATTTTCTCATGATATTTTTTTTGATTAAATTTTTTAGATATGATTTTCATCCATATTATGAAGGTTCTGGAATACATAGAATATTTCTTGATTTAACTAATAAAAGTCACATTTCAAATAGTTTTCTTCCATTTGTGTTTACTTTTATTCCCTATCTTATTCTTATTTATTCAAATAATTCTTTAAATTTGAAAAATACAAAATTTGAAATTTTAATTCCTGTAATTATGTGGTTTTTGTCATATGGTGGTGGAGAAAATAATGTGGGAAGATATGTTATGCATACTTTGCCAATTTGGTTACCATTATTTTCTGCTCAGATACTAAATTTTCTTAATAAAAAAAATATATTAAAGATTTAATTTTAAAATTTGACAAATTTTTTTTCAATTATTGTTCCTGTTCTCAATCAAGTAAAATATATTGATGAATGTCTATTAAGCATTTTGAATCAAAAATATAAAAATTATGAAATTATAATAATTGATGGAAAATCCAATGATGGAACTTTAAAAAAGATAAAAAAATTACAAAAAAAAAATAAAAAAAAAATAAAGTTAATTATTAATTCAAAACTTTCACAAGCTGCAGCTATAAATCTGGGAATTAAATTATCCAAGGGCCAATGGATTACCTGGCAAAATGGAGATGATTTTTATACAAGTAAAAACTCATTTAATTATTTAAATGATAGTATTAACAAAAATAATAAAAAAAAACTCCATTTAGGAAATATGCTAATTGTTGATAAAAATTCTACTAAAATTTCAAAATTAATTTATAGTACTCCTAATTTTTACTCATTACTATATGAGGGTATGACTTTGTCCAATCAATCTTTAATTTGGCATAAAGATATTAATAAAAAAATAGGGTATTTGATAGATACCAGGGTCAATTTCGACTATGAATGGTTTTTAAGAGTGTTAAAAAATTTTCCAGATACATGTGTTCATTTTAATAAGTTAGTTGGATCATATAGAATTCATGATGGACAAAAAACTTTTAAAAAAAATTCCAAAGAACTTATGCAAATTAAAAAAATTAAGTTC
>NZ_JBNAIZ010000034.1:0-1268 GCF_052047875.1 Candidatus Pelagibacter sp. HIMB1521
AAAATAATTCCAAGCAAAAACAAGCATATAATCTATCTTTTCAGATTTAGGTTTATTTAATATCTGAATATTCGAATTTGGTATATATTTATTATTCTTCAATGGATTTTCATCAATAATATACTTTATAAATTTCGAAATTTTGTAATAATTTATTAATGTAGTTGCTTTTGCAGGAGCTCCATAACCAACTATATTTTTATGAGAAATTTGTTGAATTAACTTAATAAATCTAATTTTCTTCATTAATACTTTTTTTAAAAATCTAGAATAAGGTTTAATGGTATTAATTTTAAATTTCTTCTCATCTAATAAAAATTTATAAAAACTATTCTTTATCATGATTTTTTTGTTTTCTTTTTTTTTTACAAAAACTCGAATTGATCCACCATGTGTTTTAATTTTTTTTACATCAAAAATTTCTAGATTGAACTGAGATAAAAAATTTCTTAAAGCATAAACACTCCAATAATTCATATGTTCATGATAAATATTATCGAATGTATATTCTCTAAGCATATTCAACAAATATTGAACTTCAATTATAAAAACTCCATCTTTTTTTAACATCTTATCAACACAAATAGTGAAAGTCTTAAGATCGTTTACGTGTGCAAAAACATTAGATGCAAGAATTAAATCAAATTTATCTAAATTTTTATCAGCAATTTTATTATTTAGAAATTGTGTAAACGTACGGATACCTAATAACTTAGTAATTTTTGCAAGTTTTTTTGCAGGCTCTATACCATATAAATTTTTAAATTTTTTTTTTTTGAAAGGAATAAGCGCTATACCATCATTACTTCCAATATCTAAAATATAACTTCTCTGATTAAGCTTAAAAAATTTAACGTAATAATCACAAGCCTTTTCAAAATGTTTTTTAAAACTTTGTGAAATTGAAGACTTATAAAGATAATTTTTAAATAATATTTTTGATGGCACAGTAAATGACAGCTGACAATTATAGCAGTCTAGGCATAAATTTAGAGCAAGGGGGAATTTTTTTGATTTTACAAATTTTTTTTCTAAATTGTTTGCTAGTGGCTGATTGTTTAAAGAAAAAACTTTTTTTAACTTTATACCACTACAAACTCTACATTTTTTGGAAATCATATTTTTTTATTTTAGTATTTATCTGATAACATATTTTTTCTGTTAAAAGAATATCTTTTAAATATTTTTCGTAAATACGATCTTGTTTAAAATTTTTTAATAATTTATAATTTTGTGAAATTAGTTTTTTAAAATTTTCTGAATAATAA